>JAYWEN010000248.1:0-3938 GCA_043779245.1 Elusimicrobiota bacterium
CGCAGATCACCGTCATTGATTCTGCGGCTTCGGAGAAACGAGGGCTGGCCATCTCTATTACGTTGAATGGGACGCCCGGAGGCGCCGAATGAATTTGAATTCAAAAGTCAAAAGCCAAAAGTCAAAAGTCAAAAGTGGGCTCATGGCGCTTGGGTTGAGTTTAGCGTTGCCGATGATGGGCGTGGCAGCATCAAAGTCGAATGACTCGGCGGATCAGACCGACAGCAACTTTTATTGGCAGGGAACGCAGCTTTATAACTTAGGGCGCTTGGGCGAGGCCTTTGAGAGTTTCGAGAAGGCCATTCAGCGTAAACAAAACACCAAAGAAGCCGAAGCCTATCTCCTTCAGATCCGCCAAGAGATCGTGAACAACGCTAAGAAGCGATCGGAAGAGAAGGGTTCCTTAAACTACGCTGGCAATAGCCCGGATACCGCTTTAAACGTGGCGTATGTGCAGAAAGGCTACATTCGCGTGACCGTGCAGGCTAAGTTTCTCTTTGACGAGAATACAGCGGCTCTCAAAACCGGCGCGATGGATGTGATTAACCGATTAGCCGAAGTGCTTCAAACCAAGGAAGGCCAGCGCGTCGAAGTCACCATGATTAATGAACTCGACAATATTGCTAACGCCCGAGACATTGATGCCGAACGCGCCTTACTCGTTTTTTCCCTCGTCAACTTCAAGCGTCTAATTCCAGACAGCCCGTCCGCTAGCTAATTAATTAACGTCGTTTGATTCAAACGACGTTTTATTTTCCCGCAAGTCTCTTTTTCACAAACGGCATCAATCCGCCTGCGTCAATCAACTCCTGCATGAAGGGCGGAAACGCCTGCGCTTGGTAGGTTTTTCCTTTGGTGAGATTCTTTATGATGCCCTTATCAAGGTCGACTTCGAGCTTATCGCCTGACTCGGTCTCTTGAGCCGCTTGTGGGCATTCGAGTATGGGCATTCCTATATTGATGCAATTGCGAAAGAAAATGCGCGCGAAGGACTCGGCGATGATGAGACCCAAATCCATCCCCTTGATGGCGAGTGGTGCATGCTCGCGACTGGATCCGCAGCCGAAGTTCCGACCGGCAATTAAGAAATCACCAGGTTTCGCCTTTTTAGGAAAGTCGGGATCGGCTGTTTCCATGCAGTGTTCGGCGAGTTCTTTGGGATCGGTTGTCACGAGATACTTGGCCGAGATGATTTGATCGGTATCGACGTTGTGTCCGAATTTGAAGGCGGTGCCGTTAATCATTGTGTTCTCCTACGCCGCAGCCAGGGTTTTGCCTTTGCCCAGAACTTCTTCGGGGTGGCAGACATAACCTGTGATCGCGCTCGCGGTCACGACCGCGGGGTTGGCCAAATAGACTTGAGAATCCTTATGCCCCATGCGACCCGGGAAATTCCGGTTCGACGAAGAAATGCAAACCTCGTTAGGTCCGAGTACGCCCATGTGACCGCCTAAGCAGGGGCCACAGGTCGCGGCCGACACAACGGCTTCGGCTTCCATAAAGATATCGATCAGTCCTTCCTTCAAGGCCTGGCGATAAATATTCTGGGTTGCAGGAATCACCATAAACCGAAGTCCTTTCTTCACCTTGCGGCCTTTGAGAATCGCCGCGGCGATTCGAAGATCTTCGATTCGGCCGTTCGTACAGGATCCCAGAAACGCAGAATTCACTTTGGCGCCCGAGACTTTACTCACGCCGGCGACTTTGTCAGGTAAGTTAGGTTGAGCCACCTGCGGTTCCATGCCGGTGAGGTCCCAATCGTAGCTCGCGCAGTATTTGGCGTCAGGATCGCTCTTGTAGATCGTATACGGACGTTTGGCGCGGTCTTTGAGATAGGCTTCGGTGACATCATCGGCTTCGATAAAACCGCTCTTGCCGCCCGCCTCGATGACCATGTTTGTCATCGTCAGTCGTGCTTCCATCGAAAGCTGATTGAGGGCGGGACCTGTGAACTCCATATTCTTATAGAGCGCACCATCAAACGTGATTTGTCCGATGGTATACAAAATAAGATCTTTGCCGGTTACCCAAGGATCCAATTTCCCGCGATAGTTAAATTTCATAGTCTCGGGAACCTTGAGCCAGATCTCTCCTGAGGCCATAACCGCCGCAAGATCAGTCGACCCCACACCCGTCGAGAAGAGGCCTAAGCCGCCGTAGGTGCAGGAGTGAGAGTCCGCGCCGATGACCACATCTCCCGGAACAACGAGCCCTAGCTCGGGCAGCAACGAATGCTCAATACCCCCGCGCCCTTCATCAAAGAATAGCGGCAGATCATATTTGAGTGCGAACTCTCGAGCGACCGCCGCCTGAGCGGCGCTAAGAATGTCTTTGGCCGGAACGAAATGAGAGAACACAATCGCAATGCGATCTTTGTTCCAGAGCTTCGTAATGCCTGCGCGTTCGAGCGCCTTGATCGCGATGGGCGCCGTCACATCATTGGCCATCGCCAGATCTACTTTAGCCAAGATAAATTCACCCGTTTCCACGGTCTTTTTCCCCGTGTGCGCCGCGAGGATCTTTTGCATCGCTGTATATCCCATAAATTACCTCTTCATCCCTTTCGCGTTTTGACGCGTACGTTTGGCCTGCATCAATTTGTTGATGGCATTTAAGTAGGCTTTGGCGCTGGCCTCAATGATATCCGTTGAGGCTCCACGTCCGAGGATCGTCAGCCCGCCCTCTTCAATGCGAATCGTCACTTCACCCTGAGCATCCTTGCCGCTTGTGATGGCATGTAGGTTGTAGTCGACCATCTTCGGCTTCATGCGAACGACTTTGTCGATGGCGTTTGTCGCCGCATCCACGGGACCGTCTCCGCAGGCCGCCTCTTGGACGATGTCGCCGTTGGCCTTCTTGATGCGGATCGTAGCCGTCGGCACGACGCCGGAACCAGAGGCCGCATGCAGATAATCCAACGTGAAGTCTTCTTTCACTTCCACGCCCCCTTCTTCAATCAGGGCCAAGAGATCGTCGTCGAATACATAGCGTTTCTTGTCGGCCAAGGCTTTAAAGCGAACGAAAATTTCATTCAGTTTTTTCTGCTTGTAGGTATAGCCCAAATGCTTCAAGCGATTTTCTAACGCGTGCCGGCCGCTGCGCGAAGTCAAGAGCAACGTCGACTCTTCCACCCCCACGTCCTCGGGATTCATAATCTCGTAGGTCTCACGGAACTTCAAGATGCCATCTTGATGGATGCCGGAGGAATGCGCAAAGGCATTGGCTCCGACGATCGCCTTGTTGGGAGGAACGACAACGCCCGTTAAAGAGGAAACCATCCGGCTTGCTTTGGCAATCTCTTTGGTATTGATGTCTAGAGTCACGCCGAACAAGACCTTCCGAGTCTTGAGCGCCATCACCACTTCTTCCAAGCTGGTATTCCCGGCGCGTTCTCCCAAGCCATTAATCGTGCATTCCACTTGGCGGACGCCGGCGTCGACCGCGGCCAAGGAGTTGGCCACGGAGAGACCCAGATCGTCCTGGCAATGCGTCGACATGATCGTCTGATGAATGTTCGGGACCATTGTGAAAATTTTCCGAAACATTTCTCCGTACTCCCAAGGAATGGCAAACCCAGTCGTGTCAGGCAAGTTGACCGTCGTGGCCCCAGCTTTGATGACCGCTTCGACGATTCGCGCCAGATAATGAATATCGGTACGGGTTGAGTCCTCGGCGGAAAATTCGACAGAGTCTGTGAATTGGCGAGCGAGCTTGACGGATTCCACCGCGCGCGCCAGCACCTGATCCTGGCTCATATGCAGCTTGTGCTTGAGATGGATTTCCGACGTTGCGATGAAGACGTGGATGCGTGGACGTTTTGCCGGCTTAACTGCTTCCGCGCAGGCCTCGATATCGCCCTTCACGCAGCGAGCCAGCCCGCAGATTTCCGGGGCCTTGGGCATGCGGCCGATCGTTTTTGCGATGCCTTTCACTGCCTC
>JAYWEN010000249.1:0-8856 GCA_043779245.1 Elusimicrobiota bacterium
AATGGACGAACCTCTGGTGTACCAGTTGTACCGCCAGGTGCATGGCTGGATAGCTATGTTCGGATTGGATAAACGCTGAAAGCATCTAAGTGTGAAACCAGCCCTGAGATAAGAATTCCCATGCCGTAAGGCATCTTAAGACCCGCAGAAGACTACTGCGTTGATAGGTAGGATGTAGAAGCGCCGTTAAGGTGTGGAGCAAACCTATACTAATTGGTCGTGCGGCTTAGCCGTATCATTCGATCCTTGAAGGTGTTTGA
Source organism: Elusimicrobiota bacterium (assembly GCA_043779245.1). Lineage (GTDB taxonomy): Bacteria > Elusimicrobiota > Elusimicrobia > 2-01-FULL-59-12 > 2-01-FULL-59-12 > JANLWZ01. The sequence continues at coordinate 261 of JAYWEN010000249.1, forward strand.
TGTTTAAACTCATTTGAGTTACAGATTTCCCGGTGACTATTCCGGTGGGGCCACACCCGATCCCATTCCGAACTCGGTAGTTAAGCCCACCAGGGCCGATGGTACTAGTACCGTAAGGTACTGGAAGAGTAGGTCGTTGCCGGGGTTTATTTTTTGTTTTGATTGCATAATCTTTTGAAACTGACCCTCATTAACGTAAGTGCGGTCTGCACAATAATGCTTCTCGCAAGACTTGTGCAGGCTCGCGATCTCGGTGTGTTGGTTTTGCCAGTTCATGAAGGCAAACTAACATCGTCGTTACTTTATGAACATCTTAAAGTAACAGATGACTTTGATACCAGAGGCCGCGCGGATTTTAAATCGAATGTTGCTGGCGCCAGTTTTAGTTATGGAATCACCGATCAGGTATCTGTTGCATTAAAGGGCGGAACCTTCATCGACCCGCGAGTCGAAGCGCAAGGCAATGCGTGGGAATCTCGAGCGGGTTATTTTTATGGTTTTGATTTTTACAATGAAGTGTTTCCTTCAACGCCTGGTTTAAAGCCTGGGATTCAACTCAGCGGAGGCGTGGCAGGATTTCAAGTACCCTTTGATCGATTTATTTCTGGTAACGTAGTGACGCTGATCGATCAAAAGCAGTCGGGTCTTGAGTTTCATGGAGCGGTTATCGCCACTTTCAAAGTAGGCCCCGTTTTACCTTATGCAGGGGTCCGAGGGTTTGGAAGTTCAATCAATTGGCAAGATAATCGACCCGCAGCGGGACAACCCGATCACATTACGGGCCATGCACATGGTAATATCTCGTTGGTTGTCGGGATGCCTGTTCAAATTTCAAAAGATATTCGCTTTCAAGCAGAAGGGCGGTTTGTTAACGAAACAGCAGTGACCGTCGGATTTACAATCGCAGTCTTCTAAAAAACAATATGCCAACAGAACTTAAATCATCCGCCGTAAAAGAAATTGAAAAGCAAGCCAAGGAATCCAAGGGCTTGATCGTTACATCATTCAAATCTCTCAAGACTATTGAGTTTAATGAAATGCGTGCCAAGCTTCGCCCTTCTAAGAGCGAATATCGCGTTGTCAAAAATAGTTTGACACGTATCGCCTTGAAGAATGCGGGCATGGGCGAACTCGCTGAGATGTTGGAAGGTCCCACCGCTATTGTGGTTGAACAAGGCGATGCGATCGCAGCAATGAAAATCGTTTTTGACTTTGCCAAGACGCACGAAAATTTTAAGATTAATGGTGGAACGTTCGAAGGAAAAGTACTCAACGCGAAAGATTTAAAAGCGATTGCGTCCCTTCCTGCTCGCGAAGTTCTCATCTCTATGTTATTAGGAACATTGCAAGCGCCGATGGTTAATTTGGTCAGCGTCTTGCAGGCTCCCTTGCGTGACCTGGTTGGTGTGCTCGACCAAATCGCCAAGAAAGCACCCGAGTCAAAATAGAACCAAGTCCTAATGCGGATGTCGCGTGTTTGGATCCGACAACTTATAGTCCTAGGAGGACGTCATGGCCGATACAGCAACGTTTGTTGAACAGATCTCAAAATTATCCGTTCTGGAAGTCTCAGAACTCGTGAAGGCGTTGGAAGAAAAGTTCGGTGTAAAAGCCGCTGCCCCGATGGCCTTTGCGCCCGGAGCTGGAGCTGCCCCGGCCGCTGGTGCCGCCGCTGCTGAAGAAAAGACAGAATTTGCCGTCGTCTTAACAAGCGCTGGAGCCAACAAAATTGCGGTCATCAAAGTCGTCCGCGAATTGACCGGACTCGGCCTCAAAGAAGCGAAAGATCTCGTCGAAGCAGCCCCTAAGTCCGTGAAAGAAGGCGTAAACAAGGGCCAAGCTGAAGAGATGAAGAAAAAGCTCGCTGAGACTGGCGCTACCGTAGAAATAAAGTAGAATAGTTCTCAAAATCAAAACACATTTCGTTGCCCTTTGCTTAGGGCGGACATTGGTCCGCTCCTATATGTCTTATTGTTGTTAAGGAGGATTTCTTGGACAAGGTATCTTTTTCGCGAATCCCGTCTATCATTCCTCTGCCGGAATTGCTCGACATGCAGAAAACCTCCATGGCAGAATTCCTGCAGGTCAACGTTCCGGCTGAAAAACGCAAGATACAAGGCTTACAAGCCGCGTTCATGGACGTATTCCCCGTCAGTAATAATGACGAAAGTTTGACCATTGAATTTGTTTCGTACGAACTCGGTGAATCCCGTTACACTGAAGAAGAAGCGCTCCATAAAGATGGCGTGTACTCCGCTCCTCTCAAAGCCACGTTCCGAATTCTCCACCGCGAGGAAAGCGGCAAAGTAAAACAGATCGCCGAACAAGACGTTTACATTTGCGATATTCCTTTGATGACGGACAACGCAACGTTTGTCATTAATGGCGCGGAACGTGTCGTCGTGAGCCAACTGCACCGATCGCCCGGCGTAATCTTTGAAGAAGATGAAGAGAAAAAGATTTCCTCGTATGGAAAGAATTTGTACTTCGCGCGCATGATTCCTTATCGCGGCGCTTGGGTAGAGTTTGAGTACGATTTAAATAACGCTTTGTTCGTTCGCCTCGACAAGCATAAGAAATTACCGGCCACCGTTTTGCTGCGCGCATTGGGACTTGAGTCTGATGAAGATATACTCCGAGTCTTCTATGATACCGAAACCTTGACTGTTGATAGTTCTGACGAAAAACTTGTCGGCCGCGTTTTGGGCGCCGATGTGGTTCTTAAAGCGACCGGCGAAGTGTTGTTCGAGTCCAATCGTGAAATCACGCGCGAAGCCGTAGCCCAGCTTCGGGCCAAGAAAGTCACGGAAGTGACCGCCCTCATTTTAGACCCCGCCATCAACGATGTGACCATCCGCAATACATTGGCCAAAGATAATCTCCGGAGCCGCAAAGACGCCATCAACATGATTTACCGTGTTCTCCGCGCGCAGGAATTTATTGCCGCCGATCAAGCCGAAAGCTACTTGGATAATTTGTTGTTCAAATCTATTCGTAAGTATGACTTGACGCGCGTGGGTCGTTATAAGTTGAACAAGAAGTTGGCGCCATTGGCTGAGTGGGTTAATAATCGCCCTGGTTTTAAATTCGAAGTTCCGAATGACCGCCGCCGAACGCTAACGCTTGAAGATATTCTCTGCACAATAAAATATTTGATTCTCTTGAACAATGATGTCAGCGAAATTTCCATCGGCAAAGAAACATTCCCGATTGAAATGGACGACATCGATCATCTCGGAAATCGACGAGTACGTGGCATTGGTGAACTTTTAGAAAACCAAATCCGCATCGGTCTTTCTCAGATGGCGCGTATTGTTCGCGAGCGTATGAATATCCAAGATAAAGCGACGTTGGCTCCTCGCGCGATTATGAATGCTGCGCCCGTTGTCGCCATCACGCGTAAATTCTTTGGAAGCTCACAGCTTTCTCAGTTCATGGATCAGACCAATCCGTTGGCCGAGTTGACACATAAGCGCCGACTCTCTGCTCTCGGACCGGGTGGTTTGCATCGTAAGCGAGCAGGCTTTGAAGTGCGAGACGTTCACCATACGCACTACGGCCGCGTCTGTCCGATCGAAACACCAGAAGGTCCAAACATTGGTCTTATTTCTTCTCTCGCTTGCTATGCACGCGTGAATGAATATGGATTGATCGAATCGCCTTATCGCAAAGTGACCAATGGTCGCGTAACGGATGAAGTCAACTATTTAACAGCTGATGTCGAGAACGACTTGGTCGTTGCTCAAGCCAATGCCGTCTTAGACAAAGCCAGTAAATTAGTTGGAAACCGGATTCTTTGCCGAACACGCGGAGACTTTAAAGAATTCTCTCCCGAAGAAATCGATTACATGGACATCTCTCCGTTGCAGGTCGTCTCCGTATCGACAGCGCTCATTCCCTTCCTCGAGCACGATGATGCCAACCGAGCTCTCATGGGGTCGAACATGCAGCGTCAGGCCGTTCCTTTATTGATCGCTGATCCACCGCTTGTAGGCACCGGAATTGAAGACCGGGTTGCTCGCGATTCAGGCGCTGCGATTACGGCAAAACGTGGTGGGCAAGTCGTGAGCGTGAGCGCTGACGAAATCGGCGTCTATACCGATGAGCCGCAATTAGAGAACGCATCTTCTAAGGGTGATCCGCATATCGACCTCTACCGATTGAAAAAATACATGCGCTCCAACCAAGATACGACCGTGAATCAAGTGCCTTTGGCGCAGAAAGGGGACAAGGTTCGCAAGGGTGATGTCTTGGCTGATGGACCGTCGACCTCAGGTGGCGAGTTGGCACTTGGGCGAAACCTACTCGTGGCGTTCATGCCGTGGGAAGGCTACAACTTTGAAGACGCCATTATTCTTTCCGACCGTATTGTTAAAGAAGATCTTTTAACCTCCATTCATATCCACGAATTCCAAATGGAAGCTCGCGATACGAAAATGGGTGCCGAAGAAATTACGCGTGATATTCCGAATGTGGGCGCCGATGCTCTTATTAACTTAGATGAAACAGGTATTGTTCGCCCCGGCGCAGAAGTCGTTCCAGGCGACATTCTCGTCGGAAAAGTGGCACCCAAGGGTGAGCAGCAAGTCACTCCCGAAGAGCGTCTTCTCAAAGTGATCTTCGGAAAAAAAGCCGAAGACACGATGGATGCCTCGTTACGAGTTCCACCTGGTACGGCCGGAAAAGTCATCGGCGTGAGAATGTTTGTTCGTCGCGAAAAACTAGCCGCCAAGGAAGAGAGCAAGCGCGCGAAGGATATTGAAGAAAAATACGAGATTTTGATCGAAGAGATTCGCCAGGACCGCAAAGCGCGACTCGCGGACGTCGACACGTTCAAAGAGAGCAAAAAGTTCACCAGCCGCGAGGCCGATGACGAACGCGAGAAAGTGAAAGCCTATTCTGCACGCAAAGAACAACAGTTACGCTTGGAAATGGCTCGCGAAAAAGAATCACTCAAGTTGGGTGATGAGCTCCCCGTGACCGTTAATAAGATCGTGAAAGTTTATATTGCCGCCAAACGTAAAGTGCAGGTCGGTGACAAATTGGCCGGACGTCACGGAAATAAGGGTGTTGTTTCCCGAATCGTTCCTCAAGAAGATATGCCCTACTTGCCAGATGGTCGCCCCGTAGATGTCGTCTTGTCTCCTCTGGGCGTTCCTTCTCGTATGAACGTTGGGCAGCTACTCGAAATCATGCTCGGTTGGGCCGGAATGCAATTGAATGTCCAAATGAATTCTTCGGTATTTGATGGCGCCAAAGAAGAGCAAGTAATCGAGCAAGTTCGTAAGGCGAAAGCAAAACTCCTCAAAGATGGTGTGCCCGAGGAATTCTTGCCTAGCGATTACTGTCGGTTTACGCTTTATGATGGACGCACCGGCGAGAAGTTTGATGAGAAAATTACAGTCGGATATATGTACGTCATCAAACTTGCTCACTTGGTCGAAGACAAAATTCATGCCCGATCGACTGGTCCCTACTCCCTTATTACCCGACAACCATTGGGTGGTAAGGCGCAATTCGGTGGTCAGCGCTTCGGCGAGATGGAAGTTTGGGCTGTGGAAGCATACGGCGCCGCGCATTGTCTCCAAGAATTCTTAACGGTTAAATCCGATGACGTGTCAGGTCGTGCCAAGATGTATGAAGCCATTATTAAGGGAGAGACGTTCTCCGAGCCCGGCGTTCCTGAATCCTTTAAGGTTCTGGCACGCGAGCTTCGCGCGCTTGGTTTGAATATCGAGCTCGTGCGAGCGGATCGCAGTAAAAATGGTCTTGGTCCGAAATCTGCCGACAAAAAATCTGAAGTAGCTGCTGCGAAGGAGGCCTGATGTCTTTTCAACAACTTCTGGAACGTAAGGCTGTCACACCAGGCAAAGAAAAGAAGAAGGCCGATAAAGAGCTGAACTTCGGCGACTTTGACGCGATTCGCGTCAGCTTAGCCAGTGCAGAGCAAATCCTTTCATGGTCCTACGGTGAAGTTCGTAAGCCGGAAACCATTAACTACAGAACCTTTAAGCCTGAACGCGATGGTTTATTTTGTGAACGCATTTTTGGACCTGTCCGCGATTGGGAATGCAACTGTGGAAAATATAAATGGGTGAAAAATAAAGGCGTCATCTGCGATCGTTGTGGCGTTGAAGTAACCGAGTCTAAAGTGCGTCGCGAACGCATGGGGCATATCGAGTTGGCCGTGCCCATCGCTCACGTCTGGTTCCTTCGCAAGACCCCGTCTCGCGTAGCCACTCTTTTGAATATGAAAATTTCGGATCTCGAACGCGTTGTTTATTATGCGCGCTACATGGTCCTTGAAGAATTCAAAGACACCGATAATAAAATTCTTTTCAATGCGTGCCAACTCTTAACGGAAGAAGAATTCCAAAAGATTCGCCAAGAGTACGGCGGCAAAGTGAAAGTCGGCATCGGCGCCTCTGCCGTTCGCGAACTTTTAACCAAGATCGAAATTCCTTTAGAAGCCGCTGATCTGCATGAGCGCGTGAAAAAATCAACCTCGGATGCTGAACGTAGCCGATTGATTAAGCGACTTCGTGTGGTTGAAGCGTTCCAGCGATCCAAAGTGAAGCCCGAGTGGATGATCCTCACTGTTCTTCCCGTGCTTCCTCCGGATCTTCGCCCGCTCGTTCCTTTAGAGGGTGGACGATTCGCGACTTCCGATCTCAATGATTTATATCGCCGCATCATCAACCGCAATAACCGGCTCAAGCATATCGAATCGTTGCGTGCGCCAGAAGTTATGGTGCACAACGAAAAGCGATTGCTCCAAGAAGCTGTTGATGCGCTCTTGGAAAACGGTGCGCGTGGCAAAGTTGTTGTAGGCGCCGGCAACCGACCTCTAAAGTCTCTTTCGGACATTCTTAAAGGTAAACAAGGACGATTCCGACAGAACTTGCTCGGAAAGCGCGTCGACTATTCAGGTCGAAGCGTTATCGTCGTGGGACCGAAACTGAAGCTGCACCAGTGCGGTCTGCCGAAAGAAATGGCTCTCGAACTCTTTAAGCCTTTCATTATCCGTGAGCTCATGAAGAAAGAAAACGTGATGCTCAAAGCAGCTAAGCGCATGTTGGAACGCGTGAAGCCCGAGATCTGGGACATTCTCGACATGGTGACCAAGCATCATCCGGTCATGCTGAACCGAGCCCCGACGCTCCATCGACTTGGTATTCAGGCGTTTGAACCCGTGTTGATTGAAGGAAAAGCGATTCAGCTTCATCCTTTGACCTGTGCGGCTTTCAATGCCGACTTCGACGGTGATCAAATGGCTGTTCATATTCCGCTTTCACTGGAAGCTCAGCTTGAAGCGCGAATCTTGATGTTGTCGGCGAATAATCTTTTATCACCTGCATCAGGTCGACCTATTGCCGTTCCTTCACAGGATATGGTTTTGGGTAACAACTACTTGACGAAAATTAAAGTGGGTGACTTAGGCGAAGGAATGTGTTTCTCCAATCGCGTCGAAGTCGAAGCTGCCTATCAGCGCGATGAAGTTTCTCTACATGCCAAGATTAAAGTTCGTGGCATTAATCGTATGGTTGAAGCCGACCTCGATGCCAAAGATGCTTCCAATCCGAACAAGTGGAAAGACTGGACCACCGTCGGTCGCGTTCTTTTCAATGCAGCTGTACCTTCGGAGCTTGGCCATGTCAATAACGTCATGGGCAAAAAAGAATTGGGCGAACTCGTGGACCGCTGCTACCGTACGTTGGGGCATGCTCGCACAGTTACGTTGCTAGATGATTTGAAAACCATCGGGTTCCGTTATGCCACCCGCGCAGGTCTTTCGATCTCGATCGAAGACATGCTCATTCCTGAGGCGAAAGATGGTCTCGTGAAAGAAGCCAAAACGCATGTCGTCGAAGTTGAGCGTCAGGCGAAATTAGGACTTATCACTGAGAGCGAGCGTTACAACAAGATCATCGATCTATGGACGCGCGTCACTGACCGTATTTCTGATCTCATGTTTGATGAGATGAAAAAGCAAGAGCTCTCGGCTTTCAAAGGAACGGAAGCGAAGTTTAATTCGATTTACATGATGGCGAATTCTGGCGCTCGCGGAAGTTCCGCGCAGATCCGTCAGCTCGCCGGCATGCGAGGACTCATGGCTAAACCGCAGAAGAAGTTGACCGGAGGTGTCGGTGAAATTATCGAATCCCCTGTTATCTCCAACTTCCGTGAAGGTCTAACAGTTCTCGAATACTTTATTTCGACTCACGGTGGACGAAAAGGTCTCGCCGACACAGCGCTCAAAACGGCTGATGCCGGATATCTCACCCGTCGCCTCGTTGACGTAGCCAACGACGTCGTCGTGGTTCACGAAGATTGCCATACGATCATGGGTGTTTCGATTGGAACCCTTTCCTCAGGTGATGAAGTCATTGAAGCGATGGAAGAACGTATCGTTGGCCGTATCGCCGTCGACACTGTGACCCATCCTCTCACAGACGAAGTCATTATTAAAGCCGGCGAGATCATTGTGATGGACGCCGCCAAGAAAGTGAAGGAAGCTGAAATTGATCGGATCCGTATTCGATCCGTCTTGACTTGCGAAGCACCTTGGGGTATCTGCGCTAAATGCTACGGCTTG
>JAYWEN010000250.1:0-5241 GCA_043779245.1 Elusimicrobiota bacterium
TCGGCCAATCAATACGTGTTTCGTGTGGCATCGGGTGCGACCAAGCGTGACATTAAGCTTGCTGTCGAACAACTATTTAAAGTCCAAGTGATTTCTGTGAACACGATGAATGTTCACGGCAAGTTTCGTCGATTGGGTGCTTCTCGCGGAGCCTATCGCGCGGACTGGAAAAAGGCCATTGTGGGCTTGAAGGCTGGTCAGGAAATTCGCGTTGGAGAAGAAGCCAAATGAAAAGTTATAAGCCCTACACCCCGTCGCGACGCTTTATCACCGTTGAGGATTTCTCCAATTTAACGAAGAAGCCGCGCGAAAAGAGTTTGTCTCGTGGCTTGCGCAAGAAGTCCGGTCGAAATAATTTTGGCTTGTTGGTTGTGCGTCATCAAGGCGGCGGACACAAGCGCGCATTTCGGACCATTGATTTTAAGCGCGACAAAGTGGGCGTCCCCGGTAAAGTCGCGGCGCTCGAATACGATCCTAATCGAACGGCGCGTTTAGCCCTCATTTTCTATGCCGACGGCGAAAAGCGATATATCTTGCAGCCTGAGGGTTTGAAAGTGGGCGATACGATTCAGTCGGGTCCCGAAGCCGACATCAAACTTGGAAATGCGCTTCCCTTAGATCGAATCCCCGAAGGTACCGTTCTTCATAACATAGAATTGATTGCTGGCACGGGTGCGAAGCTTGTCCGTTCCGCTGGTGCCTCAGCACAGCTGATGGCGAAAGAAGGACGCTTCGCTCAAATTCGTATGCCTTCCGGCGAAATCAGACAAATTTATCGAGAATGCATGGCGACGATTGGTCAAGTGGGCAATATCGATCATGAAAATCGCGTGTTGGGAAATGCTGGACGTAGTCGGCACTTGGGCATTCGCCCGACAGTTCGCGGTACGGCCATGAACGCTGTAGACCATCCGCACGGCGGTGGTCGTGGTCGTTCGAAGGGAAACAATCAACCCAGATCGCCTTGGAATCAGCCGTCAAAAGGCTACAAGACGCGGTCAAAAAAGATTTGGGACTGGATGATTTTGAAGCATCGATCTAAACAACTAGCCGGTACAGGCGCATAATCCGAGGAATTCATGGGACGATCTACTAAAAAAGGCCCGTATGTTGATGCAAAACTTCTGAAGAAAATTCAGACGCTGAATAAGAATCGTGAAAAGAAAGTGATCAAGACATGGGCCCGTCCTTGCATGATTACTCCGGAGTTTGTCGGACATACGTTCGCTGTCCACAACGGTCACAAATTTATTAACGTCTTCGTGTCGGAAGAAATGGTTGGTCATCGCTTGGGCGAAATGGCCCCGACCCGCACGTTTAAGGGTCACGGCGCCGCGCACACAAAAGAAGCGGCTTCTCTCACCTAAGGAATTAGAAATTTATGCAATCTATTGCTAAAGCTCGTTATGTCCGTATTTCTCCACGAAAGGTAGACCAAATTTTGATGTTGGTCCGGGGAAAATCAGTTGCTCACGCGCTCTCGACGTTGCGATTGATCGCGAAGAGTTCTCGCCCGCTTGTCGAAAAAATTATTATGAGCGCTCTGGCGAATGCGGGCAAACAGTCCAATGCTGAGCAATGGTACGTCCATCAAGCCTGGGTGGGCTACGGCCCAACCATGAAACGAATGCGAGCCCATGCGATGGGCCGCGGCGCAACAATTCGACATCACAGCGCACACGTCACCGTCGTTTTAACCGACGAGCGGCCTAAGAAGAAATCGGGGGCAAATTAAGTGGGACAGAAAATTCATCCAGAAGGCCTGCGACTCGGGTACATCAAAGACTGGGAATCCAAATGGTTTAACCTTCGGCAGATGCCGGAACTTTTGGAAGAAGATCGGCGCATCCGAACCTATTTGAAGAAGAAACTTGAAGGCGCCGCTGTTTCAAAGATCGGTATTGAACGCGCCGGCAAGCACCTTCGTGTAAATATATTCACCGCCCGCCCCGGAATCGTCATTGGAAAGAAAGGCGCGGACATTGAAAATTTACGCAAAGATATTGAAACTATGACTGAGCGAAAAGCGTTCGTTAATGTCATGGAAATTAAACGGCCCGAATTAGACGCCATGCTCGTCGCCGAAGGTGTGGCCATGCAGTTAGTGAAGCAAGTTGGATTCCGCCGAGCCATGAAGAAGGCGATGGAACGCACGATGGCAGGCGGCGCGTTGGGTGTTAAGATCCGCGTCTCGGGCCGATTGGGCGGCGCAGAAATTGCGCGTGTCGAATGGATGAAAGAAGGCCGGGTGCCCTTGCAGACGTTCCGCGCAGATATCAATTATGGATTTACTGAAGCGCTGATTCCGATGGGAAAGATTGGCGTGAAAGTTTGGATTTTCAAGAAAGAACTCTTCAAAAAAACGCGCGAGGATCTGATGGAAGAAGTGAAGCTGATCCCCAAGGAAGAGATCGAGCAAATTGCTCAGAAGGAAGTTCAGACACCTGTGGCCGAGCCAGTCGCTGTGGCTGAACCGGTAGAAGAAGAGCTCCCTGAAGAAGAGGAAGGTCGTTAGATGTTAATGCCCAAACGCGTCAAATACCGGAAGTCTCATCGCGGTCGCCTGAAAGGGAAATCCAAAGGTGCCACAACCGTTGACTTCGGTCAATATGGCCTGCAGGCCCTCGAATCACATTGGATCACGAGCCGCCAGATCGAATCGTGCCGCGTGGCGTTAACCCGCCATATCAAGAAGGGCGGCAAAATGTGGATTCGCATTTTCCCGGACAAACCGATTTCAAAGAAGCCGGCTGAAACACGTATGGGTAAAGGTAAGGGCGCACCGGAGTTTTGGGTTGCCGTTGTGAAGCCGGGCCGAATCCTTTTTGAGTTAGAAGGTCTTACTCCCGCGGAAGCCCTAGCCGCTATGACGTTGGCGGCCCACAAGCTTCCGATTAAGACCAAATTTGTGATTCGCGAGGAAAACTAATGGCGAAAAAAGTTGCCGTCAAAGAATCGTTAAATGACCTCTCGGTCGCTGTATTGGAAACTCGCTTGCAAGAATCACAGGAAAATAGCTTTCGTTTAAAGTTTCAGCACGCGTCTAACCCACTGAAGAATCCGATGGAGATTCGGACGGCTCGGCGCCTAATCGCACGTGTGCGCACCGTTTTACGTCAAAAAGAGAAGGTTGCCTAATGGAACAGAAAAACATTGAAGCTCCAACCGATTTACGCCAAGCCCGCAAATCTCGGGATGGTGTTGTTGTATCTGACAAAATGGATAAGACACGCGTTGTGTTAGTCTCTTGGAACACCACGCATGCCAAATACCATAAGGTCATTCGTCGCGGAAGCCGATTTTATGCCCATGACGAGAAGAACGAAAGCCATACCGGCGATCGGGTAGAAATCATGGAAACAAAACCTATGTCGAAATTGAAACGCTGGCGGATCACGCAAGTGTTAGAGAAGGGCGCATGATTCAAGAGCGAGCAATTCTTAATGTGGCGGACAATTCCGGAGCGCGTAAGCTCCGCTGTTTCCGCGTCGTAGGCGGAACACGACGTCGGTACGCGGGACTCGGAGACGTGGTCATCTGTTCAGTTCAGGATGCCCTTCCCACGGCCACAATTAAAAAAGGCGAAGTGGTAAAGGCCGTGATCGTTCGAACGGTGCGCGAGCATCGTCGCGCAGACGGAAGCTATGTGAAATTTGATGACAATGCGGTGTGTTTAATTGATGATGAAGGCGAGCCCAAAGGGACACGTATTTTTGGTCCTATCGCCAGAGAATTGCGCGAGAAAGACTACTTGAAAATTATTTCTCTCGCCCCAGAGGTTGTGTAATGTTTGGAATCCAGAAAAAAGATAAAGTGGTCGTTCTTTCGGGTCGAAGCCGTGGGAAGCAAGGCGAAGTGGTTCAAGTGCTGCGCGATTCCAGCCGTGTTTTGATTTCGAAAATCAATTTCGTTAAGCGGCATTCCAAGCCAAGCCAGACGACGCCGGGTGGTATCCGTGAAAAGGAAGCTTCAATTCACGTTTCGAATGTGATGCTTGTTTGCCCAAAATGCTCGCAGCCGATGCGTCCTAAATCAGATTTTCTGTCGGACGGAACGAAGGTCCGAACGTGCCGAAAATGCGGGGAGATGTTGGTCTCATGAACGCTAAAAAAACAGCACCGAGATTGAAAGAACATTATGCAGGGACCGTCGTTCCCGGCATGATTGAGAAATTTAGTTTGAAAAATCCGTTTCAAGTGCCGCGTATCACAAAGATTGTCGTGAACATGGGCGTGAACGAGGCCAAGGAAGATATCAAGGCTCTTGATATAGCCACAGCCGAATTGACGGCGATCGTCGGCCAAAAGCCGCAGGTTCGCCGAGCGAAGAAATCAATTTCAAACTTTAAGTTGCGTGAAGGCATGCCAATTGGCCTCAAGGTCACTTTGCGCGGCGCCCGGATGTATGAATTTATGGATCGCTTGATCAATGCTTCTATCCCGCGTATTCGCGATTTTCGTGGACTCGAACCGCGCGCGTTTGATGGACGTGGGAATTACAATATGGGACTCAACGAACAATTTATTTTCCCTGAAGTGGATTTAGAAAAGTCTCCGAAAGTGCGGGGACTGAATATTACCTTTATCACAAACGCAGGCAACGATGAACGCGCTCGTGAACTTCTGACGCTTTTTGGGATGCCGTTCAAGACCAATGAGCCCGAAGTCAAGAAAAAGTCACCGGTCGCTGCTGTTGCAGCCCCCGCGGCTTCGTAAGGAGATCTTGTGGCCCGAATAGCAACTGTAGCGAAGATGCGCAAACGTTTAAAGTTTGCGACCCGATTCCGGAATCGTTGTCGGAACTGTGGTCGAGGACGAGCATTCTACCGAGACTTTGGTCTCTGCCGATTATGTTTCAGACAAATGGCTCACAAGGGTGAAATCCCTGGTGTGGTCAAATCGAGTTGGTGATTATATGAGCGATCCTATTTCAGATTTTTTATCTTCTATTCGCAACGCCAGTAGCCGACTTTTCGAGAAGGTCGACATTCCTTCTTCACGGCTCAAAGTGGCGATCGTCCGCATTTTAAAGGCAGAAGGATTTATTGCGAACTATAAAGTCATGGAAGATGCCAAAAAGCATTCGTTCATCCGAATCTATTTGAAGTACGCCGCGAATAAGCAGCAGGTCATTCAAGGGATCAGGCGTGTGTCAAAATTAGGTCTTCGACATTATCGTCCGTACGAAGCCTTCGCGAAGCGCGGTGAAGCGGGGGCCATTCAGATTGTGTCCACTTCTAAG
>JAYWEN010000251.1:0-3405 GCA_043779245.1 Elusimicrobiota bacterium
GCTCGCCCTTCCTCAAAGGTGAAAGGAATGAGACGATGCCGACGCCACTGAGCGGTTGGCGTCCACCAGTGCTGTAGTGGCGGAATACGCGGGCGAGCAGTTCCGCCCAGCCTTTACGTTTTGGGTGCTGGGGTGTTGTCTTAAGTGGGGCAAGCGGATCAGCGGCCACCGTAGGCGCTGGAGAGGGCGGGGGGAATGAGCGCGGCCAACTTCTCGACAACTTCAAGAAAAAGAAGTTTGGTCAGGAACGTCCCAAGGTTGGACGATGTGGCATTATAATTTATATGGAATTATCGAGTCAAAAGCGAAAAACGATCCACTGCAAGAGGCAACCAAAAATCAAGAGGCACTCTTCAAGCGATTCAGGAGTTCTGGAAAAGCCTTTTGAAATGGAAACCAACCAGTAAAGACCTCATGTTGGAATCCGGCGTTATCAAATGAATATGTGGTGTTGTTCAAATACAATCTGGGATCACGACACATCACGTGTCTAGCCCACTCTGAAAAATCATAGCCCATTGAAGTTAACTTATAGTTAAGCTCCGCAATCCGAAAGTAGGGGTCTACAAACATCGAGGGGAGATTCTGGCTCAGCCATGAATCCGGGAAAATTTGGCGTTGGAATTCGCTAAATTTTCCTGGAAGAGGCATTTGAAATATTTCCATTGGCGGGTGCAATCCAAGATGTTCCCAATCGGAGCCTTTTCGCGAAAGCATTTCTACCAACAGTGACTCAATGGTATCCTGAGCGATCCATTGGCCCGTTGGCCGACCGTCAACATCCACTTCACGGAGCTTTCGCAGCATTCCTGGATCCCTAGACGTTCCGAGCATGAACCGAGTGACAGATTGCTGTGCCCCTTTTGGAAACAACGCCTGCACATTCTCAAAAATATCAGAGTCAGCGTGAACAAACGCATGAATGAAAGGGTCCAACATCGCGGTGATCCCCCAAAGCATCAGATCCCTTTGCGTGCAAAGTACGCCGAGTTTGACACCTGAGTCCCGTAGGGGGGGGTGTCTGAGACTTTCCTCTGTGTCCCGCCAGGCAAGATATCGAGGAATCATTTCACGCACTATTCTTTTGAGGAGCTCATTGTCGTAGGCGATCAATTGACCTTTTGAATCGACTTCCGGATGGAGCCAGTAGTATCTCAAATGAAGTGGCTGGACAATCCCTATGGTAAAAAGAACTGACAGACGATCTCCGTTTTTGCCCTGAGACAACGCGAGGATGCGATTCGCGCATTGCTCAAACCTCTCTGAACTATAAAATGGAACCATGCCCAGAGAGGAAATTCCTTGCGTGATGCGACCCCAAATCTGATTCCAGGGTTTCCAAAGCTCTTGAAGATGCGCTCCAATTTCTTCGAGATCTTTAATAGATAGAGGGTATCCGAGATGCCAAAAATCTTTTTCTGGCCCACACCAGAATCCACTGCAGTGAAGACCAATCAAATAGCCGAGTGAAGGAATTAATTGAGCCCAGGCCGATTCTGCGGATGTGGCTCCCCGAATAGTTTCAGTGAAATAGTCTTTCCATGTTGCGACCAGCCTTGAAGAGCGGGCCGGGGTTTGAAATTTTGAAATCGAGGTGTGACCATTGAGAGGTTTCCCCTTTTGCAAGACAAGCATCTGAGTCGGCGGACGAATATTGAACCCTTTATCCTGATGGGGGGTAAGATAATAGACCTGCTCCCTCGTTGTCCCCACCGCCACTTGGAGCCGAGCCGCCAGTGAGGGATTGAGCCATGGAACAATATGAAAACCACACTGATCAACGAGATACTCCGCGGCAAGGGATGCATCCTCAGAATTAATAAATATAATTCGGTCTCCATCTATAAGCTGAGATTGAATCATTCTGACCCGATCTCTAAATTTTTTATCGTAAGTCTCGCCACCATTTGAACCATCATTAAAGACAACGGTTTTATGCCCGGTCTTAACCGAGGAGAAGACTCTTCGGTACGTAGCCTCTCGATTCACGTAGCGCGATTTAGAATAATAAATCCGATCCCAACGAAGAGAATATCTGTTATCAGCCGGCAGCTTAGACCGGCTCTCAGATCGATGGCCAAGAATGACGCTCGGCGCGTGATGGGCCATGTAAATGGATGCCTCGCCATATGGGAAAATGAGCGTGTGATTTTCAAAAAGACCTGCAGCTTCCAGGAGGGATGCAATAGCATCGCCACAGAGATAAAAGCGGTTAGGGGTTTTATCCGATTTCCTGTCACTTGGATCGGCTGTTGCGTTTTTTTCAATGATTCCCATTAATTGATGAAGTAATTTCCCGGGATTCAACGGGACACCTCTCCCAGAGGTGCCGATAGGATTCAAGAACATGCGGACACGTGGAACAATCGCTTGTTCAGAACAATGAGAGAAAGTAATAGTAATCGCCGGATGAAGCAATATCAGAGACTCGTCTTGTCCTACAGACATAGCCGCAGAAAGATCGTAATGGAACGACATGGAAGTTAAAATTATTGATATAAACTGCTTAAGTTGGATCATCATGCCCCCACGAAGTCCATTCAAGTCTAACGCTTTCGTGTTACGACTCTGTTTCAGGTCAGTTACGGGAAGGTTAATTACTTAGCTGCCAAGTAATCCTTCACTTCCACGCTTTGCCGTATCGTTTTCAGTGTATAGGCAAAATAAAGGCCCTTTCCTGAGGAGATTATCCCAGGACTTTGGTTTTTTATGATGCGCAGGGTGGTGGTTTTAGGTGAGAAATCACGACTTTCTGGGCGCAGAGGGGAAAATTTCGTCGGAACGGCGTCCTGACTGCTCGCCTGGGGCGAGCGTAAGGACAGCCCCTGCACGCGAAGCGTGGCGGGGGGGGGGGGGGGATACAGGCTTAATTTTGGCATGTATTGCCAATTATTGCCATGTCTGCTATACTTCTTGCATGAGGTAAAAAACCATGCAAACCATGAATATTTCTTTACCGGAGCCAATGAAGGAATTTGTTGATGAACAAGTGACTGCCGGCCACTATAGCAGCGTGAGCGAGTATGTGCGGGAACTTATTCGTGTGGATGAAAAACGCAAGGCTCAAGAACGCTTGGAAGTCATGTTAAGGGAAGGACTGAACTCTCCTGCAAGTGAGATGACCAAGAAGGATTGGGACGAGCTCAAGGCACGCATCCATGAGCGTCACTCGAAACGTTCGTCCAAGTGAACTATCGCATTGTCAAACGAGAACAAGCCAAACGCGACCTGGATAATGACGCCGCGTTTATTGGAGAAGAGAGATATGGAAGCCATTTTTAATCCATAAAGAAACATCAGGGGCCAGGAGACTGTGTCATAACAAAATCATTCGTCATCCCCGCGGTCGGAAGCGGGGATCCACGGGGATTTCGAGCTTTTGATTTGTTTGTTTTTAAATGGCTA
>JAYWEN010000252.1:0-8828 GCA_043779245.1 Elusimicrobiota bacterium
TGCCTATATTTCGTTTATTTCTCTCATGGAGTTCTTCTACATTCTTCAACAAAAACAAGGAGAACCTGACGCGCGTCAGGCCTATTTAGAGCTTAAGCAGCTTCCAATACACGTCATCGAATCCGATGAAGAGCTCGGGCTCAGTGCCGCACGAATCAAGGCCACCCACAGACTATCCGTAGCCGATGCGTGGGTGGCGGCCACAGCCGAACGCCTTGATGCAACACTCGTTCATAAAGATCCAGAATTTGAGCCCCTAAAAGAACAGGTGAGCCTGCTCGCACTTCCCTACAAACTGAATCCACAAAAAACCTAAGAAATACTCGCGCCGCCTGCCGTTTCGCCAAAACTTTTACTCGTTGGGGCCTAGAGCCTTTGAGCGGTACAAGGCCGCTAACCAAACCAAAAATAGGCTACTTTTGGATTTATGATTACTCCCCACTTCCCTCACGTCGAGCATCACTTTACCGGTAATGAAATGGCGATGAGCGCTTTTCAAACGCTTGTGGTCGGCGGAATGGCCGCCGCTACCCCGACGCCTAGGCTTTCCAGACAAGCGCTGTAATGTTATCTCCGATGGCGCGAGTCATGGCATTCTGCACGACCACATCCGCGCTGCCTCCCTGTTGAATGAGCGAAAGAAGCGTCCGCAGCTGGCTGGGGAGGGGATTTAAAGGCACTAAAAGCCCATCCGATCCAACCATGACAATTCCTCTGCCGCCCAACGGGATTGTTTGAATGTCCGGACTACGGCTTAAAATACGATCCAGCTCACGATCCCCTAAAGCACGCCCCATTTGCAGACCGGTTCCAGGCTGACGACGATCTTCTAAATATCCCTCGCGATAAACGCCACCCCGCTCTTCGGCGGCTGAGCGCTCCTGCAGATTCGTGCGGACGTTGTGATCAGCGCCGAGAAACATTTGACCTTGGGCGTCGAGAATAGCGATCGGCGAATCACCGAGGACGCCGATCGTGACCTCTTGCGCATCCGCGGAAATAAAAGCGATTGAGGCGGTGGACCCCGAGAGATGATCGACTGTCAGGTCCCTCAGTGTTGCGAAAACTGTTTCAAAAAGAGCGGTCATGGGAACAGAGTTTGTCTCAAGCTGATATTTAAAAAGGGGGACGAGTTGGTCTGCCGCAAGCGCGGAGGTCTCAGCGCTGCGGTGTCCATCAAAAACGGCCAAAAGCCAGCCCGAAATCCCGCCAACGTCGTCTATCCATTCCTCGACATATCGATCCTCTTGATGCGACCGGCCGCCCTGCGTGGTGGCATGGGTCACGATTCCTTGTCGATGAGGAGGTGTTGTCACGATACGAGGGGTCTCAGTAAATATGATACTTTTAAGACGATATGAATTTAGAAAATCAGTTGAAGAGCCTTTATAAAAAGGCCATCGATTTACGATCGCAAGGCATGCTTGCTGAAAGCGAGCAGGTGGAGCTTCAAGCCGCCGCCATTTTGCAAAACATGAAGACCTTTATAGAACAGCATCCCCAGGAACCCGAAAGCGCCTCTCTTCTGCTTTATCTCGCCGAACGGGAGTGGGCGTTGAATGGGGATCAACCCGAAGTCTTAGCGCAGATGCATGGCGCTATTGGTTTGCGTGAAAAGCATTTGGGTTTGGAGCATTCCGAGACGGCCGACGCGCTCGTGAAGCTCGCCGAAATCCATTATGTCTCGGGTCGCTTCGAAACGGCGGAGCCTTTGTATGCCAGAGCGATCGATATCTACAGAAAAAATAAATTTGTTGGCGGTACGTTTGCGGGGCTCGCTTTTCAGGGGATGGCCCAAACGCTTTCCGCGCTCGGCCATGCCCAAGAAGCCGACGGCTATTTTGCCGAAGCCATTGAACGTGTCCCGTCGGATGATCAAGGCAAGCGGTCGCTCTATTTTCTTTTGATTTATCGAGCCGAAGGGTTGGAAAAGTTGCATAAGCAGACGGAATCCGAGAGCCGTCGTCAGCGCGCGGCCACTCTCTTGCCTCAGGCCAATCCAGGGGAGTTTGGGTTTCGTGCGTAACGAATTCAAAAACACCTTGATAAATCAAAATAGTTCTGGTAGAAGCCTTTGTACCCATCTATGAAAAACCGTTGGCTTTTAATCGCCGGTCTTCTCGCGGGCGCGACTTCTCTTCGCGCAGCGAACGTTATTCCCGTCGAGACACCTCCCAAAGTGGAAGACGCGTCGCACGAGGTCGATAAAGCCGCCGCCCACGACGCATCAGGGGATGCCGATAAATGGGCCGGCAAAACCAAAGAGCCAGAGAAAGCTAAAGAGGTCGAAAAAAAGCCGGTTCCTAAAGAAGAAGCGGCACCGGTGCCGGCAAAGCCAGTTGAGGTTGAAACGCCGAGACCAGCCAAAACGCCGAAAACCGCCGCCCCGGCTCCCCCGACGCGCAAGGTCAATTTGAACGAAATGACTGGGAAGCTAGAATCCAAAAGCAATGATTCTAAAACGCTCCGGCTCTCGGTGAATGGCGGTTACAACGTAGAATTCACGTATGACAAAACGACCGCCATCGTGAACGGAGGAAGCCCGGTCGCCATCGACGATTTGGAATATGGCGATGAGCTCATTGTGCGCTACGCTGGCAAAGAGTTGCAGGCTGTAGAAATCGATCGCGTTAAGAAAGCGTCCCGACCCCAATAAATTTCCTTTGAGCCGCATCACGCTATTCAACGAGCGCTTTACGAAGCGTCTCCTCTTATTCGCAGCGGTTCAGCTGGTGGTCATTTTTGCCCTGGTATGGCTGATCGCCGGCAATGACCGCCTTTTCCGCAGCACCGTTCCAATCGAGCAGCGCCTTGTCTCTCGAAATGAATCGATCCGCAAAAAAGCGCAGCAGGAATTACTGGGGCTGGAAACGGATGGTAAGAAAAAGGTCGTCACGCGCCTGATCCCCGCTTTAGAAAAGGAAGATCCTTTCGTTCAAAAATGGGCGGCCATTTCTCTCGCACTCGTTGGACCCGCCGCCCAAGAAGCAATTCCAGTTTTACTCCAATCAGTCAGTGCAAAGGAAAAAGATGTCGCGCAGGCTTCACGTGTAGCTTTGTCTGAAATTGGTGCCCCGGATGCCCAGCAGCTTCCCTCACTTTTAAGAACGTTGCAAGATCCACGGGAGTCGGTCCATTGTGAGGCCGCCCTCTCCATAGGGAAAATGGGGCCGGCCGCTCAAGAAGCCGCGCCACTTTTGCTGGCCTCGGTCAAGAGACCTGAACAGACTCCCGCCTGCATGGAGGAAGCACTGGCTTTATTGGCTTCGGGCGTTCCTAGCATTTATCCTTCAACAGTCGAACTCTTGTCGAGCGGCCATCTGGAGATCAGACGCAAGGCCGCTCGTGTGTTGGCTCTGGCGGGCGCCAAGACTCCCGAGGTGATCACGCCACTTTTTGATTTTCTGAGCCACGAACAAGATGGCGAGGTGCGAGCCTCACTCGTAAAAGCCTTACGCTTGCCTTATTTGCCTGAATCAAATGCTCTTGCCGTTTTGATCGATGGGTTGCACGGAGAAGACACAGGGCTCCGTCTTCAGGCGGCTCGCGGCATCAGGCAAAGTGCACCTCGCGGTCCCAAATCACTCATTCCCATTTTGATTATGTTGAAGGATTCTGAACCTACCATCCGGCGGTTGGGTTTGGAAACTTTGCGCCGTAGCGGACTCAAATCACCTCAGCTTCTTCAGAAAGTGGCCAAGGCTCAGCGGGATGACGACTCAGGCGTCCGCTGCCGGGCCGCCGAAACACTTGTGGAATCCGGCGCCGTAGACCGGGTGGCCATTGGCCTTCTGACGGGGGATCTGCGTGGAGATGAAGATACAGCCCGCTGTGCCGAAGACGTCTTGGGCCTCGTGGGTCTTTTTGACAATGACGTGGTTCATTCCATGACCCGCCTCGTCCGCGAAGATCCCAACGTGGATATCCGTAGCCGCGCCGCGCGCGTGTTGATGCACTTAGGTCCTAAAGCCAAAGAAGCCATTCCCGTGCTCAGCCACGCCCAAAAAGACGACGTCCCCGGCGCCGAAATGGCACTCCGTGCCGTCCGTACCCCAGCTTCTCGCCGGAGACGTTGAGCCACTGACGAGGAATCAAGTGCTAGAATCACGCCGTGGAAATTAAACCCACTCCCAATGAAAAAGATGTGGTGGCGCTCCTTACCTTTTTGTCGGATTCAAGCGAACAAACCGTGGCGCTGGTTAAAGAGCATCTCAGGAAAATCCTCCGGCAGAATCCATCCTACCGACTCCTTTTAGAAAATCCAGCGGATCCTTCAATCGCGTCGGAGGCACGCGTCTTCCTCGAAGAGACTCGTTTGGAAAACTTGAAAAGCACCTTCCACCTGTTGGCGTCCCAGGGCCGCGAACTCAATTTGGAGCAGGGTACGACCGCATTAGCTCAGATGGTGTATCCCTCCCTCCAGCCTCACTACGTCTCACGCCTTCTGGATCATATGGCCGCCGAAATCAAAAAAGATTTGGATGTTCAGGAGGCGTCTACCACGCGCGAAGTGACGATGCTGAGACGCTATTTGTTTGAACAGCAGGGATTCAGCGGCAACGAAGGACATTATTACGATCCGGACAACAGCTTTATTCATCGTGTTCTGGAACGCAAAACGGGAATTCCCATATCGCTCTCCTGTATCTATTTATTGATCGCGCAGCGTCTCGACATGCCGGCGTTTGGCGTGGGATTACCGGGACATTTTATAGTGGGCCATAGTACAGCATCCGGCGTGATCTACGTGGATCCCTATCAACGAGGACATCTGCTGACTCGCGAAGACTGTATCGAAATCGTTCGACAGCGGGGCTTGAGTTTTCAAGAAGCATTCCTCGCGCCTACGCCCAACCATCACATTCTCACACGCATGATCGCCAATCTCGTGAATGTGTACACCGAGCAGCGCCAGCCTGAACGCGCGCAGTGGCTCACGCAAATTTTGGCTCTATTCGATACCGACTAATGTCCAAGACACTTCTCTTGGTGGACGACGATCTGAATATTCAGGACACCGCCCGCGATATATTAGAGGATGCTGGGTTCATCGTTGAAACTACAGGTACGGTGGCCGGGGCCCTGGAAAAATTAAAAGTGGCCTCCATTGATGTAGCACTCATCGATTTTAATCTTCCCGATGGACGCGGGGTAGATCTTGCCACAACGGCGAAACAGCTTTATCCTGAACTGATGATTATTCTTTTGACAGGTGAAGCGACTCCTGAATTAGGGGATGCAAAACACGTCATTCAAGCGATCCTCACGAAACCCGTAGAACCCTCACGACTAATCGAGATTATCCGTAAAAACAGTTGATCCAAAATTTACAACTAGTTTGACGCGTTAATTCAGCGTGAAAATGTAGCAATGTAAACTTATGTAAATACCCGTTGATCCAAAAGCCTTTCTGTTCTAACAGAAGCCTATGAGCCCTACTCGCCGCTTGGCCGGATCGCTTCGCACCACCGCCCGTTTTACGCAGCGAAGCCTTATGCTCGTTCTTTTGGCATTGGGAACACTCACGTTTTTTCAGGCCAAACAGATACTAAAGTCCGAGGGATCTGCCACGTCTTCATCCGCAGCGATTGCGCAGAACATGCAAGGTCGGTTAAATGGCATCTCTGACGCGCTCATGTCCTATCTCAAGAATCATGACAAAGAATCTATAGAACGAATTAAATCTGAGGGCCGCGAAGCCAGCCGACTCTTGGGGGAATTCAAAGAAAACGCGCAATCAGACTCTCAAAGCACCGCCTACGACCATATTCAAAAAGCGCACGAGAGCCTCCGCGAAGCCACTTTGAACTTACTCGCGGCCGACCACGACGTCGTTAAAAGTCGTCAGACCCTGCTCGGTTCGAGCAGCGCGCTCTTGGCCGTACTCACAGATCAAATGGAGTCCTCCATCAAAACCAACCAATTGAGCTCATCGGCTCGCCTTCGTGCGGTCCGCGACGCGTTGGAGGAAGCCAAAAAAATATCGACGGGTGAAATTGAGAATAGCTTTTTGGGATTACGCCAACGGCGATTTCGCCGATCCATATCAACGTTTGAAGAACTTTCGCGTACTCGCCGCGCTGGACATTGGGCCGATCAATCTCGACTCCTCTACGGCGAATGTGTCAACAATGCCCAGGCACTGCAAAACTCCGAAAAAGAAAAGAAGATGGCCCTTGACCGCTATACCCAACGTCGAAATTCCCTCGACATGGTTCTGCAGGAAAGCGATTACTCGTCCGGATGGGGGATTCAGATGGGAATGGTTCGCCAAGCGCTCAAATCTGGATTGGGTCATGTCGGAGCCACCGGTCTCTTGCTCATCGTCGGCTTTATTCTGGTCGTGCGATTCGGGCGCCCGATTGAGACAAACGTCGCCCAACCGCTGCGTGATATCCTGCAATGCGTCGAAGCCGCCTCCACGGGTGACATGTCGCGAATTCCTCAGCATTGGTCGATGGACGAAGTCGGGCAGTTATCACAAGCAGTGGGCCGCTTGATCACGGTGCTCGCGCGTTCGGAAAATTTGGTTTACCATTTGGCCGCCCTTGTGGAATCATCCGGCGAAGCCATTATCAGTCACACATTGGACGGAACAATCTTGAGTTGGAACAAGGGCGCCCAACGGATTTACGGGTACTCGGCCGAACAGGTGAAAGGGCGCGGCATCATGCTCTTGTCACCGCATGACGAAGGCGCGGAGATGAAACGGGTTCTTCAGCGTGTGCGCTACGGGGAAAAAATCCAACCCTTTGAAACGGTTCATATTGCGAGTAACGGACGCCGGGTGCGCTCGCTCGTACGCGTCTCCGCAATTCTTGACTCCACACGAAAGGTGATCGGCGCCTCGTTCTGTGCACAAGATCTCACCGACATGGAAGTCCCTCACCCCAAATCCATCGAAGGGCATCAGATCGCTTAATAGAGCTTGGCGAGGGTATGCTCAGAGCACGACCGTTCACACATCACAGTCACGGCGGGACACACACTACGGAAGTTGCACAGCGGCTCTTCAAACATGCTGGCGCCGAATTCAGGAATCGCCTGCATGCAAAATGATTCATTCACAGGTTCAGAGAAGTGTGGATCTTGAAACGAAAACGTTCCGCCCTGAGCGCTGCAGGAATTTTCGAATTTCTTTAATTTGTTAAACCACACCGTATAAGCCTGCAGGCGCGTCAATCGTCCATCCGGTCCGCAACGGCTTTGAACTTCCTTACTTTCCATACAGGCCACCTTGGCACCGTCTTCCTCAGCCAGTCCAATACTGATCCCGCCCTGTTCAACGCACCGGGCTTCAGAATCGATCACCATGTCTTTGTGCACTTCGCATTGATTTGAAGCAGACCAGGCCGCGGCTGTTAGAAAGGTGGAAGCCATTAAAACCATGCAGGTTTTCATCTCCCTCTACCATTGCTTGTGGTGAGGAAAGAGCGCAAGGGGTAGATCAATCAGAAACGCGTTGTTAATGTTGCTGAAACCGAAAGTTTAGCCCACGCATTTCAGATCTATATTTAGACTCGATTAATAGTCCCGCAGTGTGGTCGGGATGCTTTGGGCTGGTCTTAACAGAACCAAAGCGCCATTGGGCAGTGAGATATAATAGTGAGATCATGAAAAGAACGCATAGCGCCGGCGGAGTCGTGCTCAATAAGAAAGGGCAAGTGCTTGTGGTTAATCAGCGCGGGAAAAGTTGGTCTCTCCCAAAAGGACACCTTGAAGAAGGTGAAGAGACGCTTGAAGCGGCGCGTCGTGAGATCTACGAAGAATCCGGGCTTAAAGACTTGAAATATATTCGCGCGCTGGGATCGTATGAGCGGATGCGTATCGGCAAGGATGGCGGCGAATCTGGTGAAGAGCTCAAGAAGCTCACGTTTTTTTTATTTGAAGCCACGGCTGAGTTCTTAAAGCCGGTGGATCCCGACAATCCCGAAGCGCGTTGGGTGGATCGTGATCAAGTGGCCACGCTTTTGACGCATCCCAAAGATCGCGAGTTTTTCCTGCAGGTTCTCTCGGAGCTTCAATGAGCGATGTGGATTTTCGTTTAGGATTTCAAAGACTCTTCAACAGCATCTTCCGTCCCTCGAAGCATACGGAAGCTCCCCATTCATTAGCTCCGGCGCTCCAGGTTCCCTGTCAGGCTGATCTCTATTGCCGGAAACGAACCTCGCTTTCCTCGATGCTCGATCCCGAGCTCTATGAGCAATACCGCACCGAAGACGATCGGATCGATGAAGACTGGATTGTTCAGAGTAATCCGCCTTGCTCGTTTAAGGCGACTCAAAAGGAAGGCTGCGATGCGCTGTATGAACTCCTGAAAACGGGAGGGAATGTTTACGCGCGAAAAGGCTTTCTCAATTTTGTACCCATCGAAGAACTTCCCGAATCCGCCAAACCAGCGATACTCACCACGCTGCAACGCATCGCCTGCACCGCCGAACGCGACCTTAAAAAACTTTCTTAAAAAGTGAATAAAATTCTCCCAAACCCCTCTAAGAGGTATGGGGAAAACAGGGAAAAACGATCTTGACCTAGCGTATCCTATGGGATACAGTTGATGCAAGAGAGAATTATTCTCGACTATGTCGCAGCAAATGGGTAACGGCCATTTTTAGAATGGATTCGAAGTTTAAAAAATCGTTCGACGGCAGATATTATTCGAGCTAGAGTTGAACGCGTTAGGCTTGGAAATTATGGAAACCATCGTTTTATCGGTCGGGGAATACTAGAACTAAAGATTCATTTCGGACCTGGATTCCGTATTTATTGTTTAGAAGCTGGTCCCATGGTGGTCATTCTGCTTTGTGCAGGTGATAAAGGCACTCAAA
>JAYWEN010000253.1:0-8452 GCA_043779245.1 Elusimicrobiota bacterium
CGACGGCTCGAGCCGCGTCTTTTTCGATGCTCTGAAGCAAGCGGGGACCGTGGAGCAAAAAGCTGAACAGAAGATTCTTATACCCTCTGAACGATTTGAATACAAAAACAGCGAATCCGAAATTATTCTCGAACCAGCCGACGAACTCCGACTCACGACCGTGCTCATTTACAAGCACCCACTGATTCAACAACAAGAAATCTCAGTCACGATCGAACCAGATCGCTATCGAAACGAAATCGCTTCCGCACGCACCTTCTGCTTTGATTACGAAGTCGAGGCGCTCAAGAAACAAGGATTAGCCAAAGGCGGTTCACTCGACAATGCAGTGGTGATCGGACTCGATCGCATCCACAATAAAGAGAAAAGTCTTCGCTTCCCAGACGAGTTCGCGCGACATAAAGCGTTAGATCTCTTGGGGGACCTCTTCCTTTTGGGCATTAGATTAAAGGGACACATCAAGGCGATTAAGCCGGGCCACGGCCACAACATCAATTTTGTAAAGGCTCTTGCTGAAAAATTCCTATTGGAGGTCCCGAATGCCGCCAGTCGTTCTTAATTTTGATGCGCTGAAAAAAGCGATCCCACACCGCTACCCATTCCTTTTAATCGATAAAGTCACCATCACGGAACCCGACAAATCCGCGATCGGCATTAAATCAGTGTCTGGCAATGAGCCGTTTTTTCAGGGCCATTTCCCCGAACACGCCATTATGCCAGGCGTCTTAATTGTCGAAGCCATGGCACAAGTCGCTTGCGCACTCTTCCTATCCAAACCTGAGGCCAAGAACAAGCTGGCATTTTTTATGGGCATGGAAGAAATCAAGTTTCGCAAACCCGTCGTTCCTGGTGACCGACTTGAACTTAAAATCGATATTCTCAACATGCGCTCTCGATTTGGCAAAGCCAAAGGGGAAGCTTATGTGGAAGGAGTGCTTGTGACAGAGGCCACGTTTACATTTGCCATTGTCGATAAGGACGCTGCGCAGGCTTGACCGTGAGCTCTCCAGAAAAATCATTGATCCATCCGACGGCTGTCGTTCATCCTTCAGCCCGCATTGATGCTACAGCCACCATCGGGCCTTACGCTGTCATCGGAGAAGATGCCGTGATTGGTGCCAATGTTTCTATCGGTCCGCATGCTGTGGTGGAGTTTGCCGAACTAGGAGAGGGTTGCCGTATCCACGCCGGAGCCTTCGTCGGAACAGCCCCTCAGGATTTGAAATATAAAGGGGAGAAAACTCGTTTGACGATGGGGTCGCAAACCGTGGTGCGTGAAGCCGTCACGCTGAATCGTGGCACGTCAGCCTCGGGTGCAACGCGTATTGGCTCACGCTGCCTATTCATGGCCTACTCGCATGTGGCCCATGACTGCGTTATTGGTGATGAAGTGATCTTGGCCAATTCCGTGGCGGTCGCAGGTCATTGCGTCGTGGGAGACTGGACAATCATCGGCGGGATGGTCGGTCTTCATCAATTTGTTCGTGTTGGAAAGCTCGCCATGATCGGTGCGGGTGCGATGGTTCCCTTGGACGTCCCACCTTTCACGCTCTCGTGGGGAGACCGAGCTCGACTTTCAGGGCTCAATCTCATTGGGTTGAGACGGCGAGGGATAAGCGCCGAATCCATTAAGGATCTTAAGAAAGCTTATTTGGAAGTATTTGACCCTTCGGCTCCAATCAAGGAACACTTGGCACGGCTTTCGAAAGAGCAACGGTGCGAGCCCGTACAAGAATTCGTGAACTTCATTCAATCCAGTTCCCGCGGCATTTGCAGACCCGCCACAAAGGAAGACTCGTCCGGAGATGAATAACGTGGGCGCGCCCGGTGCCCCAACCGTGAGAACGATCGGCCTCATCGCCGGCAATGGGACCTTCCCGCTGCTCCTTGCCCAAGAGGCCAAACGACGCGGAGACCGCGTCGTGGCGGTTGCTTTAAAAGAAGAAGCCGACCCGTCCATCGAAAAGGTCGTCGATGAATTGACATGGCTTTCGATTGGACAATTAGGTAAGACGATCGCTTTTCTCAAAGACCATCACGTCACCCACGCCATTATGGCCGGCCAGGTGAAACATACACAGCTTTTCCGAAATATCATCCCGGATTTTCGCGCCGCGATGCTTCTAACCAAGATCGTCAACAAAAAGGCGGAGTCTGTTCTCTCGACCGTCATTAAAGAATTCGAAGGTGAAGGGATCACCTTTTTACCTTCGACAAGTTATCTTGAACACTGGCTTTGCACCCCCGGCCTTTTAACAAAGCGCCGACTCAGCAAAGAAGAAGAAGCCGATATCGCCTTTGGAATTCCTCTGGCTCGAACCATGGCTGGCGAAGACATCGGGCAAACTGTTGTCGTGAAAGACAAATCGGTTATCGCTGTGGAGGCGATGGAAGGAACCGATGCGTGCATCCGACGCGGCGGGGAGATTGCCGGACCCGGTTGCGTGGTGATCAAAGTCGCCCGCCCCAAACAAGATTTGCGTTTTGATGTCCCTGTCGTTGGATCCCGCACGATTGAAGCAATGAAGTCAGCGGGCGCACACGTCCTGGCTCTGGAGTCTGCCAAGACGCTTCTACTCGATAAAGACACACTTTTAAAGGATGCCAATGCCGCTCAACTTTCCATTACTGGGCTTCAGATCTAAGAACGCTAAAAAAACTACCCGACAGACCCGGATTGCCGTCGTTGGCGGGGGTCGTATGGGTCAATTCCATCTCAAACAGCTTTCCAAAAATCCTTCGGCGACGTTGATCGGAATCGTCGATCCCGCGATTGAAAAAATTAAACCCATGGCAAAAAAATACAAGATTTCTGCGTTTGCAGAGGCCGCATCTGTGATTGGATTGATTGATGCCGCGGTGATTGCCACGCCCACGCCCACACATTTCGAGATCGGAACTCGTTTTCTCCAAGCAGGCGTATCCTGCTTGATCGAAAAACCACTCGCGTCAAATGCCGAGCAAGCTGAAAAACTGATCGAACTTGCGGCCGCGAAAAGCTGCACCCTTCAAGTCGGGCATATCGAACGCTTCAATCCCGCGGTGATTGAAGCCGCGAACCACATTTCGCATCCGCAATTTATTGAGGTCAACCGTCTTGGACCTTATGATCCGCGCGTGGCTGACGTAGGCGTCGTGCTCGACTTGATGATCCACGACCTGGATATCGTTCTATTTCTCGTTGGAGAAGCCGTCACGCGCGTGGAGGCCTTTGGTGCCAAGGTGCTTTCCAATCACGAAGATATTGCCAAGGTTCGACTGCATTTTGCGGGCGGCTGCATAGCGGATCTGTCGGCCTCGCGCGTCTCACTGAAAAAATATCGCCGCATCCGTATCTTCCAAAAAAATGCCTACTTGTCTCTCGATTATGCGGCACCGAAGCTGCAGGTTTATCGGAAGAAGTCAGAAGTCGTGAAAGGATTGGGCGACATTTCGATCCTTTCTCCCAAGCTGTCGAAACAGGATCCCCTGGCCATGGAACTCGATCATTTCATCCAATGCGTGCAAGAAAAGAAACGTCCACTTGTCGCGGGCGAACATGGGCGCGATGCCCTAAAACTCGCGCAAGAAGTCCTTCACCAACTCAAAGTCTATGCATAAAGCTCCTCACATTCTCATAGTGGCTGGAGACCTTTCAGCCGACCAGCACGGCGCCGCGCTAGTTGACGCGCTGCGTAAACAGTGTCCTGGAGTTCGGATCAGTACGTTGGGTGGAGCCGGACTCCAATCGAAAGCCGATTCATTTCTGTATCCCTTGGTGGGTTTGGGGGGCTTTGGTTTTTGGGAACCCTGGCTCAAGCTCCCACAATTTTGGACTGCGCTCAAGGTGATCAAAACACTTTTAAAGAACGATCCTCCCGATCTCGTTGTACCGATGGATTATTACGGATTTAACATTCGCGTTGCGCGCCTGGCTCATTCGAAAAGCATTCCTGTTGTCTATTACATCAGTCCTCAGGTGTGGGCCACGCGCCCGCATCGCGTTCGTCATCTGGCCGCGTCGATTCAGAAAATGTTAGTCCTGTTTCCATTTGAAGAGCAGATTTATCGTCAAGCAGGCGTCCCGGTGACCTTCGTTGGACACCCGTTGCTCGAACGCATGCCGGATCCCTCGAACGAATCGGAGGTTCCGACGATTGGCCTTTTACCTGGATCGCGCCGCGGTACAGCCACCCGACATTTGCCTCTTTTGGTTCAGACCGCTGAGCTTTTGCGAAAGGAGTTTCCAAGCGCGCATTGTTTCCTTTTCAGACCTGAAGAAATTGAACCTGAGTTTTATCGCCCCTTTCTCGCCCAGGCCCCGTGGATCGAATTAACAGCAGACCCGATCTATGAGAACCGTAAACATCTGTGGGTGGCCCTCGGGGTTTCAGGCACAGCCGCGCTTGAGAACATGTTGTTAGGAATCCCCATGGTTATCATGTACAAACTTTCGCGACTGACTTTTTGGATCGCCAAACGCTTGATCCAGGTTGCTTACATTGGCATCCCAAATCTCTTGGCGAAACGAACCGTTGTCTCAGAATTTCTTCAAAACGACGCGACACCCCAACGACTTTCTCAGGCGGTCGGGGAACTTCTCCATGATCGCGCCAAACGAAATGAAATGCGCCGAGAGTTGCTCGCCTTGAGGACGAACTTGCAGGGAGGCGGAAGTGCCAAAGCGGCACAAGAATTATTAGAAGTCATTGGTGTACAACGGTGAAACTTTACAAGCGTCTTGCGGTTTACCTGGAGTCCTACCTCGGCCGATTGATCGTGGCGACGCTTTGTATGGGTGCCGTGGCCGGACTGAATGCTTTGCGCATCTATCTTGTGAAGCCACTGCAGGATCAAGTGTTTATCGCCCACGATATGCACATGCTCAAGACTCTTCTCTGGGCCGTCCCGCTGATTTCGCTTTTACTCGGACTCTTTTCGTACGCACAGAATTATCTGATGGCCTACATCGGCCAGCATGCCGTGAGCGATATCCGCCGCCAAATGTTCGCGCATATCCAGGATCTCTCGCTCGATTTTTTCACTGATACCTCCACGGGCAAAGTCATGGCACGTTTCACCAATGATTTGGCGGCCCTTCAAGTGGTCATTGCACGAACGCCGATTTATTTCATTCGCGACGGACTGACTGCACTCTTTAACATTGGTCTTATTTTTTATTTAAATTGGCATTTTGCACTTCTAACCATTTCAGTTCTCCCAATCTCCGGAATCATCATTGCTGTCTTGGGGAAAACTCTGCGCCGTGTCGGACGAAAAGGTCAGGAACAGATGGGGGACCTATATACCGTCATCCAGGAAAACATTCAAGCGGCTCCAGTCGTGAAGGCTTACAACGCCGAACCCATGGAAATCGAACGCTTTCGCAAATCCAATCAGCGATTTCTTGACTTGGGAATCCGATTTGCTCAAACCGATACTGTGTCGAGCCCTCTCATGGAAATGGTGGGGGCGCTGATTCTTTCGTTGTTGCTCTGGAAGGGCGGAATGGATGTCGTGCGCGGGGTTTGGACGCCAGGATCCTTTTTGGCCTTCATGGCTTATGCCGTGATGACGTACCGGCCCCTCAAAAATTTTGCCGAATTAAACGCGCAACTACAGTTAGGGCTCGCCTCGTCCGAACGAATCTTTGAACTCTTAGATCAAAAGCCATCCGTACACGATGCGCCAGGGGCCATCACGCTTGCACCATTTGCTCGCGAGATCACTTACGAAAACGTGACCTTTCAATATGCCACACAAGAACGGCCCGCACTTCACTCAGTCAATCTAACGGTTCGGGCGGGGGAGATCGTGGCGCTGGTAGGATCTTCGGGCTCTGGAAAATCCACAACGGCACTTCTCTTGCCACGGTTTTATGATCCAGCGGCAGGTCGAATCTGCATAGATGGACAAGATATTTGTCACGTGAGCCTGGCGTCGCTGCGGCAACAAATCGGTCTCGTGACACAAGAAGTTCTTTTGTTCAACGAAACCGTTCGATATAACATCGCCTACGGTCGTCCCAGCGCGTCATCCGGCGAAGTCGAAGCGGCCGCAGCAGCCGCCAACGCGCATCCATTTATCCAGCGCCTTCCGCAAGGGTACGAGACAGTCATTGGCGAGAGGGGTGTCCGACTTTCGGGGGGGGAACGCCAGCGTTTGTCAATCGCCCGAGCTATTCTTAAGAATCCACCGATTCTTCTTTTGGATGAGGCCACCTCGGCGCTGGATGCCGAATCCGAACGACTTGTCCAAGAAGCTCTCGAGCATCTCATGGAGCATCGTACCGCGCTCGTGATTGCCCACAGGCTCTCGACCGTCCGCAAAGCTGACCGCATCATAGTCTTGGATCACGGCCGCATCATTGAAGAGGGGAACCACGCGACACTTTTGTCTCAACAGGGGACTTACTACAAACTCCACAATCTCCAGATCCTCCACGAATGAACGCCATTTTCACTGTCGGATTCATGCCCTAGGCGTTCGGGTAAGCTGCCAGATTACGTGATCCAGTTCGGTCGAAAGTTTCGCGTCAACGGTCTTCAACACCGCGCGCTGCTCTAACGCATACGGCCGCTGGCCTAACCGAACATAGGTCACGCCTAAGCCATACCTCGCCCAACCGTCTTGTGGATTTAAATGGATGGCCTGCCAGTACGTGCGTGCCGCTTCCGCATATTGTCCGAGCTGCCGATAGGTGTCGCCCAACTGGCGGTGCACTTGCCCATCGAGCGGTTTACAGCGCCGAGCTTCTGTAAACGACTTGATCGCTTCAGGGTGTTTGGCAGATTTCATATACAGCTGGCCGAGCACCGTCCACGTATCACCATCGTTCTTTTGAACGCGTAGCGCAGCCTGCAGACATTTCTGTGCGGGTTCGATTTGGTTTAAGGCCAAGTACGCTTGTCCCAGACCTCTGTGGACTTCCGGCGTGTTGGCTTTGAGACGAAGCGCATGCTTGAAGAACTCGATCGCTTTGGCCGGTAAGTTAAGTTCCACGTACAGCATTCCTACTTGGATGAACGGTTGTGGATCGGATGGATTGTGGCGTATGCGCTCTTTAAAGTTTTCCAAGGCCGTTTGTTCCTGCCGAAGTTTACCGTAGGCTTCTTTGTTATGTCCTTCGCGGTTTTCGACCGTAGTTCGTTTCTCAAAATCATCAAGCTTGACGTAAACCTCGCATAAGCGGTTCCACGTCTGTGCAAACCCGGGCTCAAGCTTGATCGCCTCTTGATACGCCTGCACGGCTTCCTGGTAATTGCCTGCTTTCGCGTAGGCCGAGGCTAGAATTCCATACGCGTCAGCCGAGGGTTTGAGTTCGACCGCCTGGCGATAGGCTTCGAGTGCTTCGGGAAACCTTTGGAGTTTTGTGTATGTCTCGGCCATGACGCCGTATGCGGCCACATTGCGAGGGGAAATTCGAATAATCTCGCGGTACGCATGAGCCGCTTCTTCATACAGCTCTGCGCCCGCAAAGACCTTAGCTATCGTGTAATAGGCGGCCGAATCGTCAAGGCGATAGGACATCGCCTTGCGAAAGCTTTCCAAACCCTTTTCGGGCTCACCCAACTTTCCAAATAAAGTCCCTTGGAGAACGTAGGCCGCGCCTAAATGGTTATCGAGAGAGAGAGCTTCCTTACAATGGGCCATCGCTTCATCAAAACGATCCATTTTAGCGAGCGCCGTGCTTAGCTTCAGTCGATAGGTCGCGAAACTGGGCTCAAGCTCAATAGCCTTCCTATATGTAGCAATCGCCTCATCGCGCCATCCCAGAGATTCATAGCGTAAGGCAAGCCGGTGATATCCGTCGGCCCCAATACCAAACAGTTGAATGGCTCCTGTGTAAACAAGATCGTCGACCTGCTTTGCTATTCGTTCAAAAAATAATGCCATAAGAACCTCCAAAACCATTGGTCAGACTTTGTTCGTGGGAGGGGTGAATGGTGAGCCCAAGCCCTGGCACTACATTCAGTATCCCCAGTGGGCAAATTTGTAAAGTAAAATTTAACAGAGGTTAACAACTGCCTCTGTTTCTATCTTCAGATTTGATCTAGAAGTAAAACTGAATCGTCTTAATAAACATTTACCTTTATGCGATTATTTAATCTCTTGTGATAACTTAACACTTTCCGAAGTCCCTTGCGCAATGCGCCCAATTCATCCAGAATCGAGTCAAGAAAGGTTTGAGCGAAGGGGAGGGTCACACATGCTGAGAACGGGAATCTGGCTTTTGATCGCATCGACATTAGGTGTGTTCTACAGTACAACTGAGATCGCCGACATTACGGATATTTCCCTCAAATGGGTTTGGTTCTCATGTTTGCTCAGTTCTTTGGCCTGTTTCAGTGGCGTCTATTTTCGAAGCCAATTTCACAATTTACGTCGCTTCTGCCTCCGGGGTGCCCACATGGTAAAATCGCCCTCATGGAAGCAGACGTCAATGGCCTAAAACTCTCCTTTACCGATTCCG
>JAYWEN010000254.1:0-10889 GCA_043779245.1 Elusimicrobiota bacterium
AAGAGACGCGGATCGGCGACGCGGCTGAACTCTTGCGCAAGTACCGCTGCGATAACCTTCCAGTCGTTGACGGGAAAGGGCGTCCGATCGGCGTGCTCGACGAGCGTGATCTTTTATCCGAAGGGTTGATTTGAACCCCAGCGTTTACCTGGCGATCTTATGCAGCGCGGGTTTGTTCGGGCTGTCCGCATGTCGGAATCCGGACGCCGAAGCGAAGGTCTCGGACAACGCCGCCAAAACGCCTTCTCAAGTGCTGAAAAATTTTGAAATGAATGATGTAACAAACGGGATCAAAACCATGAGGCTCGTGTCGATTGAGGGCCGCATTTATGAAACAGAGAATGTGGCCGATGTGGATCAGCCGCTCATTTATTTTTATAAGCAAGGCAAAGAATCCTCGCGTCTCAAAGCCCCCATGGGTCGCGTCAAGATGGACACGCACGACGTCGACGCGTGGGGCGGCGTGACGGTCGTCAGTTCGGATTCTAGTACGCTCACGACCGAACGTTTGCGCTACGATCCCAAAGCACAAAAAATTTATTCGGACGATCCGGTGCATTTGGAGAAAACAGATTCGATCACCGATGGCATCGGACTCGTTACAGATCCGGGCTTGAAGACGGTTAAGATAGGGCACCAAAAAGTGCGCTTCAAAAGAGGAATTTGAACGTGCGGAAACTTTTCATTATGTGGGTTGGAGCTGTGGTGATCAGTTCGACGGCGAAAGGGGTTGTCAAAGCGGCGACTCCGGCTCCCGCTCCTGCTTCTGAAGCAACGATTTCCAGCGATGAACTGGAGATTCAAGACAATGGAGAGCAAGCCTTCTTTCGGGGTCACGTGATTCTGAAGCAAGATCCGTATCTTTTGCATGCAGACTCGATGAAACGGGCGAAGAAAACGGGGATCGTCGAGGCGAGCGGACACTTGGATGGAACATGGCTTTCCGGGTCCGGGGAGCGCGTCAAAGCCTATGGACGAAAGGGCCGCTACACGCCCTCGCCCCAAGTGACTGAGTTGTGGGAAAAGGCCGAGCTCGTTCGATGGGAAACAGAGCGCGATACGGCCCCTGTTCATATTTATTCCGATCATTTCACCGCCTATCACAAAGAACGGGAATTTTATGGAAAAGGACATGTTGTAATTAATCAAGAGCCCAAGATAAGCGCCAAATCCGAAGAAGCCAATTACGATCAGAACGCCCAAACGATCCATCTCTACGGTCCCGAGCGAGTTTTCGTTCGGATTGTGGACGGTAAGGGTTCTGGAGATTTCACGGGAGATGACGCGTGGGTCACGATGGCGCCTAAGACGGCCAAGATGGTCGGCCATGTTCAAGGGCACGTCATTCCCAATAACGCTCTATGAGTCTGGAAGCGAAAGGACTCGTGAAGTCCTATGGTCGTCGGACCGTCGTGCGAGGTGTCGAGATTCATGTGCAGCCTGGAGAAGTGGTGGGGCTTTTAGGTCCGAATGGAGCTGGCAAAACGACCAGCTTTCAAATGATCATGGGGCTCGTTCGTCCGGATTCAGGCACGATCCTTTTAAACGGCGAAGATATGACGCGCATGCCGATGTACGAGCGCGCCCGCCATGGTGTTGGGTATTTGGCACAAGAGCCTTCGATCTTCCGGCGCATGACGGTAGAAGAAAACTTGATGGCGGTTTTGCAAATGCGTGACTTTCCGGGGCAGAATAAGACTGAGAAGATGAACAAGCTCTTGGGCGAGCTGGGATTGGAGAAACTGAGACATCAGATGGCCTCGACCTTGTCGGGGGGCGAAAAGCGGCGCTGCGAAGTGGCGCGCGCCTTGGTCACCGATCCCAAGTACCTGCTGTTAGACGAACCCTTTGTGGGAATTGACCCTTTGGCTGTCGCCGATCTCCAAAGCGTAGTAGGGCATTTGAAACTGCGCGGAATCGGTGTGCTGATCACCGATCACAATGTGCGCGAAACGCTCCAGATCGTCGACCGGGCCTACATCGTCTACGAAGGTCAGATTCGAGTCGAAGGGACGGCCGCTGAAATATTGGCGCATCCCGACGCCCGCAAATTTTATTTAGGCGAAAACTTTAGCTTATAAAGGAGAATTCGAATGCAAGTCAATGTTACCGCACGACATCTGAGACTGACGCCGGCCATTAACGAGTACGTCCAGAAGAAGCTTGAGAAAGCCAAGCGCTTTATGGATCATCTCATTTGGGCCCAAGTGGTCCTCGATGTGACCAAACTACGGCATACCGCCGAAATTATTATTCATGCCGTGGGACATACGTTCACGGCCAAAGAAGAGTCCACGGATCTTTATGCGGCGATCGATTTAGCCAGCGACAGCATCGACGAGCAGCTCAGGCGCTATAAAGATCGCCATCGCGAACGCCGTCCCCAGTCGCGGCGTTCCGTGGGACGCGTGCAACGCTGGTCAACCGACGTGGCCGTTTCCATGGAAGAATTAGTCGATCCACGCGTGAGCAGCATGCGCGTCTTGCGATTGATACCGCTGTCGATCAATGAAGCGATTTCGGCGATGGATCACTCGGACAGCGCCCATTGGATTTTCATGAATCGTGATAACAGCCGAGTGACCGTCGTGTACCGCAAGCCTGACAAAACATTCGGTGTCGTTGAATCCATTTCCTAGAGGAGGAATTATGATGCTAGCCAACCAAGAAGACAAGTGGGCCAAACTG
This sequence comes from Elusimicrobiota bacterium, assembly GCA_043779245.1. Lineage (GTDB taxonomy): Bacteria > Elusimicrobiota > Elusimicrobia > 2-01-FULL-59-12 > 2-01-FULL-59-12 > JANLWZ01. Next base: position 2,689 of record JAYWEN010000254.1, read on the forward strand.
AGAATTCTCGACTTCTTAAGTCCGAATGCGATTCTGACAGAGTTGACGGGAACAACGAAGCGAGGAGTTCTTGAAGAACTCGTCGATCTCTTAGCCAAGCAAGGCAAGATTAAAGACGCCAAAGCCACCGTGGATGTTTTGATTGAGCGCGAGAAGTTAGGCTCTACTGGAATCGGACAAGGGATCGCCATTCCACATGCCAAAACGGATCAAGCCAATGAGCTCGTGGCCGCCTTTGCGCTGTCGCGAAGAGGCGTGCAGTTTGATTCACTCGACGGCGATCCGGTGAACATATTTTTCCTGCTCGTGGCGCCGCCGGACTCAGCCGCCATGCATCTTAAAGCCTTGGCGCGGATTTCCCGGTTGCTGAAAGATAAGTTCTTCCGTCAGTCTCTGCGCGAAACCAAGACTGCCGCAGAGATTATGAAGCTCATCAAAGATGAGGACAACTTCTAAATGACCACGCTTCTCGTTGCTGATTTGATGCGCGAAAAGGAGGCCGACCTCCAATTGACGCTGCTCGCAGGAACCAAAGGCTTGAACCGGGAGATTTCTGTTTCAGAAATCAACCGGCCGGGCCTTGCCTTGAGCGGCTACTTGGATTATTTTCCATCCGAGCGCGTCCAAATTATAGGACTGGGTGAGCATACGTATTTGTCTACGTTCACTCCCGCCAAGCGCCGGGAAGCTTTGAAAAAAGTCTTTTCGTACAGTCAGAAATTGCCATGTGTGGTTCTCACTCGCGGCATTAAGCCGCATCGCGAAGTGGTCGAGGTCGCGCAAGAAATGAAAGTGCCTCTTCTTCGCTCAGGTCTCGTCACGGCGCATCTCATCGGCGAGTTGACGGTTTACATGGAAGAGAAATTGGCGGCGACCTCGACGATCCATGGCGTTTTGATGAATGTCTATGGATTGGGCGTACTTCTCGTCGGAGACTCAGGAATTGGAAAGTCAGAATGCGCACTCGAACTCTTGAAACGCGGTCATATGCTCGTGGCCGACGACGTGGTCGAGGTGAAACACCGTTTGGGAGGAGTCCTGTACGGCACGGGTGCTGAACTCATTCGTCACCACATGGAGCTGAGGGGCGTAGGGATCATCGATGTCCAAAAGATTTTTGGCGTCGGAAGCGTTCTCGATCGCACGCGCATTGAGCTTGTGATTCGGTTAGAAGAATGGAAGCAGACGGTGGAGTATGACCGCGTCGGTCTGTCGGACCGCACGACCTCCATTTTAGGCGTGCGCGTGCCTGAGATCGTGATGCCTGTCCGAACAGGTCGAAATCTGGCTGTCTTAGTCGAAGTCGCCACCCTGAACGAGCGCCTCAAGTTCCGTGGAGAGTTTACGGCGAAGGAATTTAATAAAAAACTTATTTCGCTGATGGCTAAACGCTCGGCGGAATCCAAGAAAAAAGGAACGCCAAAGAAATGAGCGCGAAGAAAGAACAGGTTCTGTTTTGGATCGTCACCGGAATGTCGGGAGCAGGGAAATCACAAACGATCAACTGCTTCGAAGATTTCGGGTTTTTCTGCGTCGATAATATTCCTGTCGCCCTTCTGCCGAAGATGGCGGATCTCTGTTCGCAGTCCGGTCGCCCTCTTCACCGAGTCGCCTTGGGCATCGACATCCGGGAGGGGGGATTTCTGCGAGACTTCCTCAGCACAGTCGATCAGCTGAAGAAACAAGGCGTGAACTGTAAGATTGTCTTTCTCGAGGCGGACGATCGGTCGCTCTTGCGCCGGTTCTCCGAAACCCGCCGTCGCCATCCCTTGGGGACAAGCGTTCCTGTCGGAATCAAAGAAGAACGTCGGCAGCTCATGAAAATTAAGGAATTGGCCGACAAGATTATCGATTCCACCAATCTCACGCTCTCGGAACTCAAGCAGCGAATCTTAGAATTACTAGAAACGCGCAACCGCGAATCCGATATGCGCTTGAGCGTTGTCTCTTTTGGCTTCAAGTATGGTCTTCCCGTGGATGCCGATCTTGTGTGGGACGTTCGATTCATGCCCAATCCCAACTATAAACAGAATCTTCGTCCTAAAACGGGACGCGACGCGGCCGTCAAACGTTACGTCATGCAAACGCCTCAAGCGCAACGGTTCGGAAAAAAATATTTCTCGCTCGTCACAGAGTCTCTTCCCTATTACGTCAAAGAGGGGAAGAGCTACCTCACCGTCGCCATTGGGTGTACCGGCGGACGGCACCGGTCGGTTGTAATGGCCGAGGCCCTTGCTGATTATTTTCAGAAGTTTGGCTATAAGGTCCGTGTACATCATCGAGATATCGACAGATGATAGGTCTGATCGTCATCACACACGGGCAGTTTGGGCAGGAGCTCCTGAGAACCGCTCAGGATATTGTGGGACGCCAGGAGGCCGTCGCTGCCGTCGCCGTGATGCCTGAGATGGGACTTGATCAAGTGACGGCCTCTTTGTCCGAAGCGTTGGAACGGATGGCGAACGCCGAAGGAACGTTGATCTTAGTCGACATGCTCGGGGGCACGCCCTGCAACACGGCGTTGCTTAAAACAAAGGACCTGCCGGCTGAAGTGCTCACAGGGGTTAACCTTTACATGATTCTTTCGACCTTCACGCACCGCGACAAAATGGATCTCAAAACGCTCGCGGCGAAAGTCGTCGAAGACGGAAAGCGGGCGATCGTCTCGGCCAAAGATCTCTTTATGAAGAAGCTCGCGTAATGGGAATCGAACTCTTACGCATCGACGACCGATTGGTTCATGGCCAAGTGGTCGAAGGCTGGCTAAAGGCGCTGCGTATCAATCATATCGTGGTCGCCAGCGATTCGGTCCAATCCGATGACACCCAACAAGCGTTATACATGCTCGCCGTACCACAAGGCGTACGCTTAAGCTGTCTGTCGATTGCAGACGCAGCCGATCAATGGAAAGCCGATGCTTGGAAAAAAGACCTAGCGCTCGTTCTTGTTTCGACGCCCGAAGACGCGCTTCGCTTAGCCGAGTCCGGCGCACCGGTCGGCTCCGTCAATCTGGGTGGACTCCATTACCGTCAGGGCCGAGTGCAGATTCTCAAAGGCATTAGCCTCGATGATCTGGATGTCCGGGCTTTGAAAGCGCTTGCCGCTAAAAAAATTGTGCTTGAAGCGCGCCCGCTTCCATTGGACGAGCCGGTGGATATCGTGTTGTATCTCCAGCGCTGGCAGGAAGAGCGCGAGGACTTAAGCGAGCAACCCCGTTGAACAAAGTTAATTTCATCCTCGGGGTACACAACCACCAACCCATCGGAAATTTCGATTTCGTGTTCGAGAAAGCCTACACCCAGTCCTATCTTCCCTTCTTAGTCGCGATGGAAAAGCACCCCGACATTCACTGGAACATGCATTCCACAGGGATTTTGTGGGATTGGTTGGAGAAGTTTCATCCCGATTACATCGATCGAGTGGCCGAACAGGTGAAAGCAGGTCGCTTGGAAATTCTAACAGGGGGTTATTACGAGCCCATTCTGCCCGCGCTTCCGGACGTCGACAAAGCGGGTCAAATTCAAAAGCTGACGCGCTATATTCGCAACCGTTTTAAAGTAAAACCGCGGGGTATGTGGCTGGCCGAACGCGTTTGGGAACCCCATTTAACCAAGGTGCTTGCGGATAATGAAGTCGATTATACTCTTCTCGATGACACCCATTTTCTCTCGACCGGTATGACCATGGACGATATGAGTGGCGCCTACCTCAGTGAAGAGCAAGGTCAGACGGCGATTGTTCTTCCGATCCGACAAGACCTGCGGTATGCCATCCCCTTTAAAGATCCGGGTGAAACGCTGAATATATTGCGTCAACATGTCTCGCCCTCCGGCCACAAGGCGCTCGTCATGTTCGACGATGGGGAGAAGTTCGGCCTTTGGCCGGAGACCTACAAGCACGTGTACGAATCAGGGTGGCTCGAACGCTTTTTAACCGTGCTGGAAAGTAACAAAGATTGGATTGTGACGTCCCGCGTTTCGGACTATTTGACGGCACATGTGCCGCATGGACGCGTTTACTTGCCGACCGCCTCTTACCATGAAATGGGCCAGTGGGCATTGCCGGCGGCGGCGCAAGAAGCGCTTGCGGATTTCGAGAAGCATCAGACTCCAGGTGACCGTGAGTCTGTGCAACGTTTCGTGCATGGAGGCATCTGGAGAAATTTCCTAACAAAGTACGAGGAATCCAATAACGTTCATAAGAAAATGCTGCGCGTGTCCGAAAAAGTGCACCGCGCTTTTAAAGAGTCCGCGGGCACTCCTCCGAAGGTGGGAAGCAAAGCCGCTAAGGCACTCGATACGCTGTGGGCCGGCCAATGCAATTGCGCCTATTGGCATGGCGTCTTTGGGGGGCTGTATCTGCCGCACCTACGACAGTCTCTCTATCGCGAACTTCTTAGCGCCGAACTTCAGGCCGACAAAATCTTGCGCGGGGATGCAATCCAGATCACACAGGAAGATTTCGACAAGGATGGTCGTCCTGAGATCCTGGTTGAAGCGCCTGAGCAGAACCTTTACATCGCGCCGCATAATGGCGGTTCTCTTTTCGAATGGGATTTGCGAAACGAGGGCATCAATCTTCAGAATGTCCTGACGCGCCGTCAAGAAGGTTATCACAAGCAGTTGCTAGACCATGCGGCACAAAATGCCGGCTCGATGGGCGGACAGGTGAGGACGATTCATGATGTGGCACGAGTGAAAGAGCCCGGTCTCGAAAAAAGACTTTTCGTGGATTGGTATCGCCGCACGAGTCTTCTTGACCATTTCATTCATCCCAACACCAAGATCGACGACTTTTATCGCTGCCAATATGGGGAACAGGGCGACTTCATTAAGACCGGCTATCAGGTGGACGTGGTTCAAGGCACGCATCCTCAAATCAGGCTCACGCGTTTAGGCTCCGTGTGGATGGAAGATCAAAAGAATATGGTTTCCGTGGAAAAAACAATTTCGTTAACCGACCCGCGTGGATGGCAGGTGGTGTATCGAATCCAAAACGTGCATGGACCTGCGGTGCAAATGTGGTTTGGGTGCGAAATGAATCTGGCTTTTTCGAGCCAGGACAAGCAGGATCCTATTGAACATCTCCAACAGACACAGTGGAGCCGGCGCGACCATGGATATGGCCTCTCGCTCAAGGTTCAATTTGATTTGCCCACCGATCTTTGGGAGTTTCCGCTCGAAACAGTCTCTCTCTCCGAAGAGGGGTTTGAGCGTACGTATCAAGGAACCGTTCTTCTGGCCCATTCGAAAATCGCTCTTCAGCCAGGCCAAGTCTGGGTGCGGTCGTGGCGCGTCGGCGTGCAGCCTGAATGATTCATCCATGAGTATTCATCGACTTCTTGTCGCCGCGATGTGGGCCGGACTCCTTTCGCTTGATTTCACGGCCTGCGGTCCCTTTATGATTTCTCAGCCGCTCGTGTGCGCTCCCTTGTTCGGTTGGCTCATGGGCAAAGTCGCCGTCGGCGTCATGATCGGAGGGATCGTACAACTCTTGTGGATGGACTTGAGCCCCATCGGTGTGGGTATTCCCTACGATGCGACAGCGACGGCCATTCTTGCTGTGTTTTGGGCAACCCGCCCCGCGCAAAGCTCTCTGTCTCAAGTCGTGCTCGCGCTCATCATGGCGGTCCCTTTCGGATTCTTATTTCGCTGGGTTGATCAGCTCGCCCGCCGAGTCAACACGATGATCATGCATAAAGTAGAACAGATTCCTGACGAGCATCTTTCTTCCGGACTATGGCTGGGAATTCTCGGGGGAATCTCTTGGTCGTGGATCCGCTACACCACGCTTTATGCATTCGTCTTTGGGTTGGGCCATCTCATCTGGCACCATCTGGCTTATTCTCCGCGCCTCACGCCGATCGATCAGGGGCTTACGATGGCCATTATTCTTCTGCCGGTGGCGGGTATGGGTGTCACGCTTGAACTCTTTTTATCCGACGACCCCGAAGTGCGCTGGTCTCCTTGGCGCACCTCCAAGGCTTCACGTAAAGAAGATCCGCAATGAACTCTCTGGTCCTCTTTGAAGCGTTTGTGAGGTCTTTCTTTCTTCAAGCGCTGTGGAATTTTGAGCGCATGCAAAATGTTGGATTTGCCTTCAGCATGGAGCCTCTCTTGCGTCGAGCGCATAAATCGAAGGAGACCTTTCGAGCCGCGCTGCGCCGGCAGCTCGATTACTTCAACACGCATCCCTATCTGGCGCCCATCGTAATGGGAGTACTTTACAACAAGGAAAAAAGTCTAGCCGACTCAAACCGGATGGAGGATCCTACTCTGACTGTGCTCAAAAACACGATGGGCGGCGCCTTTGGAGCTGTGGGAGATCACGTCATCTGGGGAACGTGGCGTCCTTTTTGCGCCATTATGGCGCTCAGCGTGGGGCTCTTGGTCGGTTACCCTACGGCGACAACAGGGGGCCCTTCTTCCATCTACAACGGGATGAGCGCCACCCTCTGTGCCAAATGGTGGATCGTCGGGTTTTTATCAATGTTTAATTCAATTCATATTTGGCTGCGCTGGCGAGGCCTGCAAAAAGCGGCGGCGGACGGGCCTGTTGTGGTGCAATGGGTGCAATCGTTGCATTTACAAAAATGGGCCGCGCAAATACGTCGAATTGGGTTGCTCTTTCTTTTTACAATGGTGCTCATTTATTTTAGCCGCTGGAAGGCGTCGGAGATGCTCATTTGGATGGTGGCCGTCCTATTAGGGAGCGCCATTCTCAAGCGATGGCGAATGTCTACGTTCGTTATATTTTATCTGGTCTGCGCCGTCTCCGTCGCGATGACCGCCATAGGAATCCATTGGCCATGACCGAGAAAAAATTCACTGTTAAAAATAGATTGGGACTGCATGCCCGGCCGGCGGCGTTGTTTGTAAACACCACCCACAAATTCAAATCCAGTATCAAGGTTCGCAAGGGTGACCAAGAGGTGGATGGGAAATCGATTATGGGACTCATGATGTTGGCGGCCGAGGAAGGCTCGATTCTTTCAATCACCGCCGACGGCCCCGACGAAGCCGAAGCGTTAGCGATGCTGGATAAGGTGTTTATGGAGCGGTTTGGGGAAAAAGAATAATGGCCCTAGACGCGCGTCCTTCCCGTCCTCCTGTCGTATTGCGGGGGATCCCAGCCTCCCCTGGAATCGGCATTGGCAAAGTCTTTGTCATGAAGGAAGAAGCGCTTTCCTACGTCTTCCGAAGTTTATCGAAAGGAGAAGTCAAAAAAGAGATTCATCGTTTCCGGGTCGCCGTGGGCAAGACGCGAGTCGAGATTGACCAGACGCGCGAGAAAGTTCTTAAGGTGCTCGGGAAATCCCACGCGGCACTCATCGACGCGCATTTGCTCATCCTGGAAGATGCGCTGTTTAGCAAAGATATTGAAAAAAAGATCGCTCAACAGCTGATGAATGCCGAAGCGGCGCTCGTCGGGGTGTTGGATGAAATTGGAAAAGCGTTCGACAAGTTGGGGGATGAATATTTCCGCCAACGCAAAGACGACATTATGGATGTGGGCAAACGCGTCATGCGGCATTTGCTTGGACGCCAGGGTGGCCAGATGAATCAACTGGCTGAACGCGCCATCGTCATCTCTCGCGATTTGGGTCCCTCCGATACTCTCTCGTTGCGCGACGATTTGGTCGAAGGTTTTGCCACCGATATTGGCGGACGCACGTCGCACACGGCCATCTTGGCACAGGGTCTTGAAATCCCAGCCGTCGTCGGCCTGCGTGACGTCAGTAGCCACGCCAAACCCGGCGATCTCGTGATCGTCGATGGTACCGAAGGCCTGGTCATCATTAATCCCACGATGGCCACCTTGGAGAACTACCGAAAAGTGCGTGAGATTCAGCTCGCGGAAATTCGCGACCTGGAAAAGTATAAAGATCTTCCGGCCAAAACAATCGACGGCAGGCAGGTGGCACTGGCTGCTAATATTGAATCTCAGGAAGAGATACGCACAGCGCTCAGCCATGGAGCCGAAGGCATCGGGCTGTATCGCACCGGGTTCTTGTATCTCAATCGCAAAGACCTTCCAAGTGAAGACGAGCAATACCAAAATTACGTAGCCGTAGCGCGCCAAATGCTCCCCTATTCGACGATCCTTCGGACCATGGATTTAGGCGGCGACAAACTCACGCCGTTGGGCGTCACCGGCCTCACGGTAGAACAAAACCCGTTCTTAGGCTTGCGCGGGATCAG
>JAYWEN010000255.1:0-1538 GCA_043779245.1 Elusimicrobiota bacterium
ATTGCGTTCGAACGCATGGAACCAGACTCCATGTACATCGGGCCTTCCGCTGAGGTCGGACATCCCATATAAAACTAGGAAGTTTTTTTCAAATAAAGCATCGGATAGCGCTGGAAGCGCTGATGCGATTTCTAAGCTCTCACGGCCTCGGTAGTCCGATGGATGTAGACCGTTCACCGTTTGAGTCCACGCTGTTTTAACCTTGTTGAAATTCACTGGAAGAGGGGTTAGCGCATTTCGGAGGAGATCGGCGGTAAACAAATCGTTGGGACGGAGCGGTGCGACCATCCAAAAATCTAAATCTTCCTTCAGAAGGTCAAATCCAGTGGTGACAAGTAGCCTCAGACCTATAGCAGGATTCAGCTTGATATTCTGCACAAGGAGTTCTGCGCGAACCCGTCGCAATAGGACTTGTCCCAATTCCTTGTTGCTTAAACGGGGCGCTCCGATTTGATTTAGGCGGAGAGTTGTCGCCTGCTGAAGCGCCTTAAAGTAAACGACAGCCATATTGGCTTCTTGTCTTGAAAGTCTATTTTCCCAAAAAGAAGCTTTATCGAATTCCACTAAACGCGTCTGTGCCTGGGTCACAAAAGCAGTCGCCATGACTTTAAGGATCTTTTCGGAAGGCAGTTGATCTGGGGGTGTGCGTTGTTGACCTAAAGCCACCTGAGCGGAGACCGCCGCACCCGCACCTATCCGAAAAAAGCTTCTGCGGTCTATCTCCGAAGAATAATTACGCTTTTCACTCAGCTCCATGGAGAGGTCGTCTCTCTGGGTTCGCTCATAACTCAAATTCTCATTAGTCTGTCGACCGGAATGATAACCACGCGCATATCTTTCTACCAGAGATCGGAGGGCTTGCACGTTCAGGTAGCCGACTGCCAGAGATTGCGGTTCCCTAACGCTCTTCCATTTTGCAAGCAGTCGCTCGTAGCCCCGCTTGTGGGAAGCTCGGGCACCCGCTTGTTCGGCTTCTGATTCAGTCAGGTGAGTGCCGGAAAGACGCTTCACATACAGCTCGTGATCTTTGTCACCAAGCTTCTCAACAAGCGGAGTCACGACGATATAGGAAACCTGCTTTTGGCGCAGGAGATCGGTAACTTGGGAGGTGTGGAAGCCTCCGGCGATGAGTACGGCAACGTCGGGATAGCGGGAAGGCGGGGTAGCGGAGGGGCCGGTGATCGCAAGGGCGGGAGAGCGTAAATTCGGGTTAGATGAAGGCCGTGTATATGCATGAGATTTATTAAACCCGCTTTTTCGAAAACCCGCCTTAACGTTACTCCGCTGTTTCGATATCCCGCAGTCCTGATTTCCCGCAGTTTCGTTATCCCGCCCTATTAACTTGAGCGTGTTTTCAACCATGGGCTTATTACGCATCAGCGCCATCACGTAGTAGTCGAGGCTTGTCGAAATCAATTCTTGAACGCGTTTTTCATCAAACGATCGGACACCATTGCTCTTAAGAAGCTCTTGGCACATGGCAGCGAATTGTCCAATCCTAGATCCAAAGGCTCTGGCTTCTTGTTCGGTGGATTGCA
>JAYWEN010000256.1:0-11676 GCA_043779245.1 Elusimicrobiota bacterium
TTTTTCTGCAATTCCGGCGCGGAAGCCAATGAGGCGGCGATCAAGCTCGCACGGAAATTCGGATCCAAAAACGGCCGTTACGAAATCATCGTATTCGAAAACTCGTTCCACGGTCGCACGTTGGGTGCCTTAGCCGCCACGGCACAACCTAAATTCCACGAAGGATTTGGTCCGTTACCTCCGGGTTTTCCTGTGGCCAAATTCAATCAGATGGATTCGGTCGAAAGACTATTAAGTCCTCGCACCGCCGCAATCTTGATCGAACCGATTCAAGGAGAAGGCGGCGTTCGACCTGCGGCCCCTGGCTTTTTGAAAGAGCTCCGAAGTTTCGCCGATAAGCACAATCTGCTGCTCATTTTCGACGGAGTCCAATGCAGCTTAGGCCGCACGGGCGATCTCTTCAGCTATGAAACATTCGGAGTCTTGCCCGACGTTCTCACATTGGCCAAAGGCCTCGGCGGCGGTATGCCGATCGGCGCGATGCTGGGGAATGAACGAGTCTCAACAGTTTTAGGACCGGGGGATCACGGCACGACGTTCGGCGGAAATCCGATCTGTTGCATGGCCGCGTTGGCGGTTTTGAAGATGTTGTCTCCCAAAATGCTGAAGAACGTTAAAACGCAAGCGGATGAAATTCTCCAAGCGCTTTTGCCTCTGGCAAAATACCCTTTTGTTAGAGAGTTGAGAGCAGTCGGTCTTATGATCGGGATGGAGCTCACCATTCCTGGCGCGCCCTTTGTTGAAGAAGCGCGAAAGAAAGGGTTGCTGATTAACTGCACGCAAGGCAATATCCTGCGATTCCTTCCGCCTTTGGCCCTTTCTGATCCTGAGCGCCGCTTCGCGCTCAAGATAGTTCAGGCGATTTTTGCGAAGCATCGATCCCTACTATAAAAGCTGACGAGAGCATATGGAAAGACGCTGGGAAGCTCGGGCAACAGCTCAGGCTTAAAGGGGTGAGCGTGGGCCTCTTGGATTGTTATTTAGCCGCTCTTGCCTTAGAGAATAGTTGCCGAATCATGTCGCTCGATAAGCATTTTTATCTAATCGCCAAACACTCCGACCTTCGACTTTTTCCTCTGCCTTAATCGATCGGTAACACTTCCTGTTTTTCGCTTTTGACTCGATAAATCCATATAAATTATAATGTTCCATCGTCGGTTTCTTCCCACATATCTCTCATAAAGGATTTATCAACTATGGCGGTCAAAAAAGTCGTTGTGGCCTATTCCGGAGGCCTGGATACCTCTGTCATTTTGCGCTGGGTTAAAGAGAAATATCACTGTGAAGTCGTGGCCTGTGCCATTGATGTCGGCCAAGCCTCAGAAACCAAGGGACTCAAAGAACGCGCTCTCAAAACCGGGGCTTCAAAAGCCTATATCGTAGACGCGCGCAAAGAATTTGTGGAAGACTTCATTTGGCCTACCTTGCAGTCTCAAGCAGTCTATGAGGGGAAATACCTCCTGGGAACCTCGATCGCCCGGCCGATTATTGCCAAGAAAGTCGTCGATATCGCCAAAAAAGAAAAAGCGGACGCCGTCTGCCACGGCGCCACCGGTAAAGGGAACGACCAAGTACGATTCGAACTCGGCTTCAAAGCCCTCATGCCGAATGTGAAAGTCATTGCCCCTTGGCGCGAATGGGATATCAAGTCCCGCGACGACGCGATCGATTACGCGGAGCGCTACAACATTCCGGTGCCTGTGACCAAAAGCAAACCCTATTCCTCGGATCGAAATCTTTGGCATATGAGCTTTGAAGGGGGGATTTTAGAAAACCCAGATAATCCTCCAAACGAGGAAATGTTTGTCCTGACTCAAGATCCAATTAAGAAGGCGCCGAATACGCCTCAGCTCGTCACGATTGGTTTTGAGAAAGGCATTCCCGTCTCTGTGAACGGTAAACGCATGGACGGCGTGAAGCTGATTGAGACTTTGAATATCATTGGGGGAAAGCACGGCGTCGGACGCTGTGACATGGTGGAAAACAGACTCGTCGGCATGAAATCCCGCGGCGTCTATGAAGCCCCAGGCGCCACGATTCTCTATGCCGCACATCGCGAACTCGAAGCCTTGGTTCTCGATCGCGATACTCTCCATGCGAAATTGGTTCTCGCGCCTAAAATGGCCGAGATGATTTACAACGGCCTCTGGTTCACCCCGCTGCGCGAATCGATCACCGCGTTTATAACGAGCACCCAGCGAAAGGTCACTGGATCCGTTCGCTTAAAGCTTTTCAAAGGCAACGTGATTGTGGATGGACGCACCTCTCCCAATTCGTTGTATTGGGAAGACTTGGCGACGTTTGGCGCCGACACGGTTTACAACCAACATGATGCCGAAGGGTTTATCAATCTCTACGGCTTGCCGATCAAAGTCCAAGCGCTGTTGCAAGGAACACGATGAATCCCCAAACGTTTATCGCCTCACTGTCCTACGACATCCGCCTCGCCCCTTACGATATCCAGGGCTCGATTGCGCACGCGCGGATGCTGTCCAAGTGCAAAATCATTCCGATGCGCGACGCCCAGCGAATCATCAAAGGGCTGGAAGCGATTCTGCGAGATCTCTCCAAAGGAAAACGTCTGCCCGAAGAAGAAGACATTCATTTTGCGATCGAACGCGAGCTCATCCGCCGGATTGGCCCTGTGGGCGGGAAACTTCACACCGCTCGCAGCCGCAATGATCAAATCGCTTTAGATTTGAAGCTTTATCTGCGCGACCAGATCGAACTGATCACGCTGGAAATTGAGCGGCTCCAAAAGGCTTTCATTTTTGTCGCTGAGGATAATATGGATGTGGTGACGCCTGGCTTCACGCACGTCCAGCATGCGCAGCCGATTCTCTTTGCACACCACATCCTTGCCTACGCCTTGATGCTCGAGCGAGACAAAGGGCGTCTAGCCGATGCTTGGAAGCGGGCCGACGAGATGCCGTTAGGGAGCGCCGCCTTGGCAGGCACCTCGTTTCCCATTGATCGAAGTTACGTCGCGAAACTCTTAAGATTCAAAACCGTGACGGCCAACTCCATTGATACCGTTTCAGACCGCGACTTTCTCGTGGAGTTTGCCTCCGCGTGCGCGCTGATCATGACGCATTTATCCCGCTTGGCTGAAGAGCTGATCTTGTGGTCCTCAAGCGAGTTCAACATGATTCGTTTGCAGAACGAGTTCACCTCAGGCTCCTCAATAATGCCGCAGAAGCGCAATCCCGATGTGGCTGAAATCATTCGCGGGGAAACCGGACGCATCTATGGAAACCTCGTAGCGCTTCTCACGATCCTCAAAGGTCTTCCCTTGTCTTATAACCGAGACCTTCAGGAAGACAAGCCGCCTTTTTTCGATACCGTGGATACCGTGCAAGGGTGTTTATCGGTCGCCAGTCCGATGATTGCCACCATGGTGATCCGAGCGGAACGGATGCGCGCTCTTTGTGATAAAGGGTTCCTGGCAGCGACGGAACTCGCGGACTATCTGACCGAGAAAGGGATTCCTTTCCGAACAGCGCACGGCGTTGTCAAACGCATTGTGGCTTACTGCGAAGGTCAGCACATTCGTCTCGATGAGTTGACTCTAGAGGAATTGCGCCGCTTCGACGACAATTTTGACGCAGGCACGCTTCAGGTGCTTTCGATCGATCAAGTGGTCCACGTCAAGGATTCCGTCGGAGGAACCTCTCCCAGGCGCGTTCGCGAACAATTGGCCAAACTTAAGAAATTAATGAAATGAGACTTTCATTTATGCCGTCATCCCCGCACGTTTCTAGCGGGGATCCATCATGCCTATAACCGATAGACCCCCGATGACGACCTCGGGGGTGACAGCGTTTGTCTTAATCTTATTGGCGATCGCATGTCCGCTCGTCGCCGAAACAGTCGTCGATCGCACGTTGACGCTCAACGAAAGCGTGAGGCTGGCGTTGAATAATTCGCAAGCCTTGTTAAGCTCTCGGGAAGACGTCAACATTTCCCTCCAACGCGTGCGCCAAGCCGAATCGCTATTCTTTCCTCGTCTGGATTTGAACGCCAACTGGAGCAAGTTCCGCGTGCAAGGTCAGACGCCGATCATGCTTCAGCCGGTTCTCGGGCCGACGCTCGTCCCCAGCAGTCCGCGCCAAAACTTTTACACGGCCCGAGCAGACATCTACCAGTCCGTTTATGAAGGCGGACGCTCCCAAAATCTCTGGCGCCAAGCGCGCATTTCCTATGAACGGCAGCGCAACGTGAACGAATCTCTCGAAGTCCAAGTCGCCGCGAGTGCCAAACAGGTGTACTACGACTTTCTATACGCTCAGCAGCGGAAACTGTATTTCCAAGAACTCTTGAAGAAGAATGAGTCTCGATCTTCGAGGGGAGTGGGAAACCTGTCGGAACAGTTGCGCTATGAAAGCGAGATCTCAGACATTCGAACTCGAGCGTCAGAAGCCGCGGAGTCAGAACAAGAAGCGCAGCGTAATTATCTACGGACCCTAAACCTGGAACTTACGACCACCGTGTCGCTCAAAGGCGCACTCGAGACGCATCCCATCCAGTTGGATTTGCCTAAACTCTTAGCCTGGTCCACTCAGTACCGATCCGAGCTTCGCCAGACGGAATACCAACAGGAATTGGACGCTCTGGGCGTCGGTCTTTCGCTTGCGGAACGCCGCCCGACGGTAGGCTTTGGCGCCAGTTACGAACGCTCCGGCAACGATGTTGATCTGCAAACCGCAAACTGGGCAGGCACACTCAACGTTAATTTGCCCGTGTCGGTCTCGGATTTAGTGTATGGCTGGGCGAAAGTTCGGGAACGCCGAGCGCAATATCGGCAAGCCACCTTGAAACATGCCGAGGTCTCCGACCAAATTCAGCTGCAAGTCCGCCAAGCCCATGACAAAGTTCTTTTCTGGCAGGCCGAGCTCGGCCCCCGTCAGGAATCACTGAGGCGCCTGGAATCGCTTCTCGAGCGATTTAATCGGGAATCCGCACGACCCTCTGAGCGTGTCGAGGCGGAGCGTCTCGTCATGGAGGCCAAAATTCGATTTTTAGAAGCGGTCCATGGTCATTTGTTTGCCTTGGCGTCCCTTGAACGCGCGGTGGGAAAACCAATTGAAGGCGACCGATGAAACGGCTTTTTTTTCTTGCTCTGTTTTTGTCCGTGCCTCTGCGAGCCGCTACGTCTCCCGTTAGTAATGAAGACGTGTTCCTTTTGGACACAATGTGGAGCCGCTACCGAGCTATCGTGCCCAAGGACGAAATTAAAGTGGGGGTAGCGTTGGGAGGCGGCGGCGCACGCGGGTTGGCGCACATCGGCGTTCTCAAAGCGTTGGAAGAAGAAGATATACCCGTCGGCGTGATCGCCGGTACGTCGGTCGGCGCTTTGATCGGCAGTCTCTATGCGGCCGGCGTTTCGACCGCCAAGCTCGAACAGATGACGCAAGAAATCGGGTGGTCGTCGCTCACGAATTATTCACGCTACACCCTTATTCGGTTGGTGCTGCTCGAAGCCAAGATGTCGACCAATAATATGGAGGTCTATCTCCGAAAATATATCGGCGACACGCGGTTTGACGAACTCAAAATTCCTTTTGCCTGTTCCGCGACTGATTTACAGACGGGTGAACGTGTTGTGTTTCGGGACGGGTCTGTGGCCCTAGCGGCTCGAGCCTCAGCGACGATTCCCGGCATGTTCGAACCGGTGGTGTTTCGCCATCGATACCTCGTCGACGGCGGATTGGTCAATAACATCCCCACAGACCTCGTGCAGCTTTTAGGCGCCGACATTATTGTGGCGGTCGATGTCACAGGTGACTTAGCGCACGCACAGCCGAAGAGCGTCTTGGCCGTCTTGAATCAAGCGATCTATATCCAAAGCGAGCGGTTGGCGGAGGATGAGCTGAAGCGCGCCCAGGTCGTGATTCGTCCGCGAATGGGCGATATCGGATCGATGGATCTTACGCGCTCGGACGAAAGTATCAACGCCGGCATCGTCGCGGCCCGGCAGGCAGTCCCCGCCATCAAACGGTTGATATTGGAGAAGAGATTTCGACAGTTGTTGGCAAAGCCTGCGCATTCATGAGAACCTGGATTCTTATCGCGCTCATTGGAGTGGCCGCGCCCTTCTGCTTTATGGGCGTGGTCCGAGCAGAGTCTCCTGACGATCAAAAAATTACGCGGTTCCTTGCCGCTATTGATCGCGCCTCCGAGGGAGGGGATTTTAGTTCGCTTCAGACATTGCGCATGCAGCTCGCGGATTTCGCGGGTCTTATCGGACGCTACGATCTGGCCAGCCGTCAGTATGAGATGCTTTTGGCGGGACGACCGGGTCGTGCGGATCGGGTGCGCTACTTCACGCGCCTCGGAAATACCCGGATGGCACTCAAGGATTACGGACGCGCAATCGAGGCCTTCGACGATGCACTGCATGACAATCCGAAGGATTGGGAAGCGAACATCCAGCGCGCGCGCGCTTTTTCTGCCGCGGATCTGAGTCAGCGCGCCATTGAATCGTATTTGCGCTGCATCAAACTCAAGCCGGACGCCGTCGTTCCGTATGAAGAGTTAGCCGACGTCTATCAAAAACAAGGATTTTTGAGCAACGCGATCGCTTACTATGAAAAGGCGCTGGCTCGAGAACCTAAGCCCGAAATCTATTTGCACATGGCCGATTGTTACGTTCATATGAAAAATGTCACGCAAGCCATGGCCATTCTTGGCCAAGCCAAAGTGCGGCTTCCCCGGGCCGATTACGATGTCCGGTTAGGCGATATTTATCAGAGCCTGGGGGATTTGTCGCACGCGGGTCTTGCTTGGGAGGAAGCGATCAAAGCCGATCCTAAGCGCGATGACGTACGTCTTAAGCTGACTATGATTTACGATCAGTTGCATCGCAGACCTGAGACCGACAGACTTTTTAAAAACTTAATAGAGACGTACCCCCAATCTCCTTTGGTGCATTATTTTAAGGCGATGGTCCTCTGGGGACGCGGCGAACGAACAGCCGCGCGATCTGAAGCCTTGTTCGTTCAAAGTCTCGCACCGACCGAAGAAGTCGCCCATTTTAATGATCTCCTACTCTCGGAACTAAGGAAAAAGTCAACATGAGCCAAAAGCCTACGTCTCTTCCGCCGACCTTGTCGTATCGACTTAGACGCCTGCATATGGAGGATGTCCCGCTCGAGCGCATTTTAAATGATGTGGGATCACCCACCTACGTGTACAGCCGCGCGCGACTGGTGGAAAACTTCCACCGCTTTAACGATGCGTTCAAAGCGATGAGCCATCAAGTCCTTTTTGCGGTCAAAGCCAATTCCAATGGCGCGCTTTTGTCGATCTTGGGAAAAGAAGGTGCGGGTGCTGATATCGTGTCGGCGGGTGAGTTGTTTCGTGCCCGGCGCGCGGGGATTCCTGCCGACCGCATTGTTTTCTCGGGCGTAGGCAAACGAACTGACGAGATTCGCTTAGCTCTAGAAGCGGGCATCCTGAATTTCAACGTGGAATCAGTCGAGGAACTCCAAGCCATTGACCGCGTAGCCGCCTCCTTGCACAAAGCGGCCCCTATCTCCATACGTGTCAATCCGGATGTGGACGCGCTCACGCACGACCATATAACGACAGGAAAGAAGGAGAACAAATTCGGCATTCCGCTCGACAAGTCGCTACCCATCTTCCGCATGGCCGCCAAGCTGCCACGGATCAATCTCTTGGGAGTACATGCCCACATTGGATCTCAGATCACCGCCACCCGGCCCTACACCGCCACGCTACAAAAAGTGCTGACCCTTGTGGACCGACTAGAGGCTGAAGGAATCTCGTTGAGTTATATTGATCTCGGCGGCGGGCTAGGGGTCCGGTATAAAGATGAAATGCCTCCCACGCCTAAGCAATTGGCTGACGAGCTCTATCATCGTCTCAAAGGTCGCGAGATTAAACTTTTGTTGGAACCGGGCCGCTTCTTGGTCGCGGACGCGGGACTGCTCTTGACGAAGGTGCTTTACCGCAAGGACGTGGGCAGCAAGCATTTTCTAATCGTCGACGCGGCCATGAACGATTTGGCCCGCCCGGCGTTATATGACGCGTACCACGGCGTCTATCCGATGCTGGACAAGAAAGGCCGCAAGGTCACAGCCGATGTCGTCGGCCCGGTGTGCGAATCGAGCGATTATCTCGCGCGAAACCGTACCCTTCGTTATTTGGAGCAGGGAGAAGGCTTAGTCGTCGCGACAGCGGGGGCTTACGGGTATGTCATGGGATCGCAGTATAATTCCAGACCTCGGCCAGCAGAAGTTCTTGTTCACGGAAACAAATGGACAGTTATTCGCGACCGAGAGACGATGGATGATCTGGTCCGCGGGGAGCATATTCCTGTTGATTAAAGAACGGCGTTTGAATCAAACGTCGTTTATTGCAAACGCCGTTTGGACCAAACGACGTTAATTCTTTTATGAAGAAACTTACTTTTTGGAAGATGTCCGGCTCAGGCAATGACTTTGTCGTCATTGATAACCGACGTCATATCCTGCGCGGATCGATCAGCGACTGGGCCAAAAAATTATGCCATCGTCAATTTGGTGTTGGCGCTGACGGACTCTTACTGCTGGAACTGCCGCTACGGCAGCGCGACCGTTACGGCAGAACCGCCGCTGCGGCAGCAACTGACGTTACGGCGGTCCCCGCTTTCCAAATGGTGTACTACAACGGCGACGGCTCGCGTGCAGACATGTGTGGCAATGGCGCGCGTTGCATGGCCTGGTTTGCACACGAACAGGGTGTTGTCGGAAATTCATTCCGCTTCAAGACCGACGCCTATCCCGTGGGCGCGACTGTCGATGGCTCAATCGTGAAAGTCTCGCTCGCCGATGCTCAGGATTTTAAATCTGAAGTGATTGCGAAAGTAGGCGGCAAAGTCTTCAAGCCAGCCTATTTAAACACTGGGGTGCCGCACGCGGTCCTTTTTGTGGCGGACGCGGAGAAGGTTGCTGTGAACGAACTCGGACGCGCCTTGCGCTTTCATAAGGCGTTCGGTCCAAAAGGAACCAACGTGAATTTCGTCCAGAAACTTGGGCCGAATAAAATTCGTGTGCGCACGTATGAACGTGGCGTCGAAGGGGAAACTCTGGCCTGTGGCACGGGTGTGACCGCGAGCGCGATTGCCGCCGCTCTCAAAGGGATCGTGAAGCTTCCGGTTCACTGTGTGGTCGCCGGCGGAGATACGCTCACGGTTAATTTTAAAATGCAGCGCGACAATCCGGGACGCCCGGCGACCCATATTTCGCTCGAGGGGCCGGTGCGGTTGACGTTCAAAGGAACAATAGGGGGGCAAGGTGTTTAAGGGATCATTCGTCGCGTTAGCGACGCCATTTAAGAATGGCAAAGTGGATTTTGAACGATTGAAGTCTCTTGTGGATTATCAAATTGACGAAGGCACCGACGGCCTCGTGCCATGCGGATCTACCGGAGAGTCCGCGACGCTCTCCTATGAAGAACACAAGAAAGTAACGGAGACGGTGGTAAAAGCGGCGCGCGGCCGTGTGCCGGTTATCGCGGGCGCCGGATCAAACTCGACGGCTGAAACGCTCGATCTGGTGAAGCATGCCGCCAAAGCCGGGGCCGACGCCACGCTTCTCGTAGTTCCGTACTACAACAAACCGACTCCGGACGGACTGTATCGCCATTTCAAAGAGGTCTCCAAGGCCACTAAGATGCCGATCATTCTCTATAACATTCCTGGCCGCACCGGCATCAACATGCCTGTTGAAACGGTCGTCAAATTGACTGAAGACTGCCCAACTATCGCCGGAATTAAAGAAGCGTCGGGCACTATGGACTACACAAGTCAGCTCTTGTCGAGTGTCGCCAAAGACCGATTGGTTGTTTTTTCGGGCGATGACTCTCTCACGCTCCCGTTGATGGCCTTGGGTGCAAGCGGTGTGATTTCGGTGATTGGGAATATATTGCCTCGCGCAATGTCGCAACTTTGTCAAAGTTGGTTTCAGGGAAATCAGCAGCGCTCGCTCGAAATCCACCGGGAGATGTTCCCGGTGATGCGCGCGCTTTTTCTTGAGACAAACCCTATCCCCGTTAAAGCGGCTATGGCCTATCTCGGGTTATGTCGTAATGAACTCAGGCTTCCGCTCGTGCCAATGACGCAGACGCCTAAGCATAAGCTCATCGCCGCATTGGACGCCTGTCCATTATTGAAAAAGAGGAAATAGATGGTTGGTGTTATTCATGTTGTCATCCCCGCGAAAGCGGGGATCCAGCATTGTCATTCCGTGCATGCGAAATTATTGGATTTACATAGTCGCTAGCAAACCTAATGGGACGATATATATTGGGGTGACCAATAATCTTATTAGAAGAATTTATGAGCACAGAGAAGGTTTAGTCCCAGGGTTCTCAAAGCAGTATGGAGTTCATCGTTTGGTGTACTACGAAATGACGAAAGATGTTCGAGAAGCAATAGCGCGTGAAAAGCAATTGAAAAAATGGAATCGCTTGTGGAAGATTGAGCTTATCGAAAAGAACAATCCGCTATGGGAAGATTTGTACGACGCACTTTCGGGAGATATTCATGAGTAAGCTATTGGTGGCTGGATCAAATGGAAGAATGGGCCAGATCATTATAGATATGGCGAATAAAGATAAGAGATTCAGTTCTGTAATAGGTTTTGATAAAGATGGTGATGCCTCTATGATTGAAAAATGCGATGCATTAATTGATTTCACTGTTCCCGCCGCCACCATGAAGCACCTCAGTATTGCAAGAAAATTCGGAAAGGCTTTTGTTATTGGAACTACTGGACTTAATAGCGAGGATATGGCGGTTATTGAGCAAGCTTCTTTATCGATTCCAATTGTGCGGTCATCCAACATGAGTAGAGGAATGAACGTCATGTTTAAAGAAGTACAAAATATTGCTAAGTATTTAAAACCAAAGGAAATAAAGCTAATGGAGAAGCATCATGTGCATAAGAAAGATGCTCCTTCTGGATCGGCTATTACATTGAAAGAATTTATTTTGGCTCCTGAATCACATTGGACAGGCGATGTTCCTATTCAATCGATCCGAGAAGGGGAAATAGTTGGCGAACATTATGTTGTCGAGGTGGGTTGGGAGGAAGAAATTGAAATTATCCATAGAGCGAAATCTCGAGCACCTTTTGCCGCTGGAGCCATTGATGCTGCGGCATGGGCAATAGGTAAAAAACCGGGACTGTATTCAATGCAAGATGTCCTAAATCTCAAACAAGAGGATGGATCCCCGCTTTCGCGGGGATGACAATAAAAAATGATTTACTGTCGTTTCCAAAGCGGCGAGACGATCGGATGGGGTATCGTCGAAGATCACGAAGTGTGGGAAGTGACGCCCGATATCTTCAGCGCCTATGAAAAAACCGGCCACTCTTTCTCCATGAACGATGTGCGCTTCCTAGCGCCCTGCCAACCCTCGAAGATTATTGCCGTTGGATTAAACTACAAAGACCATATCACCGAGTTTGGGCGTACAGAAATTCCGACTGAGCCTGTGATTTTCTTGAAACCGCCGAGCGCGATCATTGGTCTCGACGACAAGATCGTGATTCCCAAAGGAGCCGGCCGAGTGGATTATGAAGCTGAACTGGGTGTGGTCATCGGCAAAAAAGGCAGGCATATCCCTGAAGCAAACGCGATGGATTACGTGCTGGGTTTTACGTGCGTGAA
>JAYWEN010000257.1:0-3595 GCA_043779245.1 Elusimicrobiota bacterium
CCAACTTCGATCCGGAGATCAATTTCCGCGAGTTCAAGAAGGTATGGACTTGGATCGATCGCAAGTGGGTCTGCAAGCCTGTTCATGCCGAGAAAGTCACGTACGATTTTCCCGTCGCTGGGAAACAGACCGTTTACCTCACCGGACACGACGAGCTGCATTCCCTTTCGAAGAATATCGACGCTAACAGCATCCGGTTTTGGATGGGATTCGGGGACCACTATATCAACGTTTTCAACGTGCTGAAAAATATCGGCCTTTTATCTGAAGTGCCCGTGAAGACTGCAGAAGGCGTCGAAGTCGTGCCTTTGAAGGTCCTCAAAGCCGTTCTCCCGGATCCCGCGTCACTGGCCAAGAATTACACCGGCTACACATGCATCGGAAACCTAATCAAAGGGAAGAAGAACGGGCAGGAAAAAGAAATTTTCATTTACAACGTGTGCGATCACGCCGCTTGTTTCAAAGAAGTGGAATCTCAGGCCATATCCTACACCGCGGGAGTTCCCCCCGTCGCTGCCGCCATTCTTGTCGCTAAAGGAATCTGGAACCCGAAGACGATGGTGAATGTCGAAGAACTTGATCCAGATCCATTCTTAAAACTTCTCGACAAAATCGGGCTTCCCACGAAGGTAGAGAATCACGCACCCGTGGCGGAGTTTGCCTAACCCGCGCTCTTTAGGTACTGCTACTTCTGAAAACAGGCGACGGAGCGAGTCATTACTTTAAGCGGCTTTTTGTTGTGACGGAGCGGCGACGCGTTCGAGGATAAAGAAGAATTTACTGCCTTTGCCCACTTCCGACTCAACCTGAATAGTAGATCCGTGGGCTTCCACGATCCCTTTACTAAACGACAGGCCGATTCCAAAACCCACCGCTTTATCTTCAGCTTTGACTTGCATGAACTTGCCAAAGAGTTTGTCTAACGCTTCCTTGGGAATACCTCGACCATTGTCTTGGACAGAAATCTCTACGCCTTCCGGAACCTCGCGCGCGGAGATCTTAACCCATCCCTTCTCCATCGTGTACTTGATCGCGTTACCGGTAATGTTTTCGACGACACGCTCCATAAGACCTTGATCCGCCTGTGCCCACAGAGTCGGATCGTCACATTCTGACGTGAGAGTGATTTTCTTGGCCATCGCTTGGAACTTGAGATCGCCGGCGATCTTCGCGACGAGAGACTGGATATGGATGGGCACAGGGCTGATGTTTAACTTACCAGCCTGCAGTCGTGCCAAGCTCAAGATCGTTTCGACCAAACCGAGAGCGCGTTTTGCGGATTGTTTGGCCGAGCCGACGAGCGTATGGAGTTCCTCATTGTCAGCGGGAACCTGCATTTCCCCTAACCCCAAATAACCAATCGTCGCCGCCAAAGGGGTTCGCAGATCGTGCGTAATTCCGTTGAAGAAATCCTCCTTCATCTTGTCGAGTTCCTTATCTTGGGTCACGTCATGAATGACGATCATAATTCCTAACTGGCGACCGTTTTCAGTCAGCACCTGCTGCGCCAATACTCTGACCCAGCGAGACCGGCCTTTGACCGGAAATTCAAACTCTTCGGAAGCGGTTGTCTTGTCTTTATCAAGCACGGGCTGAAGAAGGTCCATCCACGGAGGATATTCCTGCATGGACTCCCAGGCCTTTTCGAAGGTGTCTTTCCCACGTCCCGCCACGTCGACCGTCCATTGCTTGGCCGGATCGTTGGAGAAGAGCAAATTGACTTTATCGTCAATCATCAAGATCCCGTCATGAATCGAGTTCAAGAGCGATTCAACCTTCGTCTTTTCGTCGACGATCTTTTCCACCTGCATGTCGTTATAGACCTGCAGCTCCTGGGTCATCTGATTAAACGCCTGGCCGAGCGCGCGAAACTCCTCCAAACCAAAATTTTCCGGGACCTTGGCGTCAAACTTACGGCGTGCCACATTGACGACACCGCCAGCTAATTTTGTAATGGGGAGGCTGATATGGCGTACCCAGAAGTAACCGAAGATAATGATTCCTAAGAAGCTCACCACAACCCAAAAATAGGCTTGGATTTTTAGTTTAGCGATTTTGGCATACGCTTCCGATTGGGGTTGGGCCGATAGCACGAACCAGCCTGCGCTCTGGATCCATTGACCGGCGCCGACAGACGACATTCCATTCGGATCGTCAAATTCCCCCAGCCAAGGATCACGCTCTTCGAGCCGTTGCTTAAAAAACTCCCAATTCGGCAAGACCAATTGACCGGTGTGTTCATTTTGAGAATCACCGGCGATTGTTCCTGTTTCATCGACAAGCCAAATAAATCCGCGCTTTCCCACCTGTTGATCGAAGAGTATTTTTTTCAAGGATTCCCACCGCACCGAGACGAACATCCAGTCTCCGCCTTCCAGCGGATACAAGATGTCAAAGAAGGACTGGCCTTCGCGCTCGTACACCGCACCCGTATCGGCATGCCGGTCCCCGATCACTCTTAGAAATAATTTGTTTTGGGAAAGGTCGAGCGGCAAACGGAAATCCTTCAGCTTGGTATCGAACGCCTTGGCGAGTTCCTTGCCTTGGGAATTGACCAGCGCCACGCAGGCAAAATCGTTGTTCGACATGAGGGCATTGTTGAGAATGGAGACCTGCTCCCCCCAGAGGTGAGTACGCGAGAGCAGGGGGCCGAAGGCTAAACGCATATTCAGCTGTTGGAAATAGCTATTGGTATTTAGCGAAAGAGCATTGACGATGTGGTGATGGAGATCATAAATCTGCTCTTTGGATTCCTTGCCATACTGCACGATTTTGACGCAGGTCATCGACACGGGAATGACGACGATAGCCAAAATAATGGCGAACCATTTATTCTTCACGGCTTCAGCTCTTTCCCTTTTTAGGATTGAGCAGCACGACTTCGATGCGGCGGTTCATCTCGCGATTCTCAGGCGAGATGTTGGGAACACGGGGACGATAAGGGCCATATCCTCTCGCCGACACTCGAGTCGGGTCGATTCCGTTGGCGATCAAATAGGTGATCACACTGAAAGCGCGGGCCACGGATAATTCCCAATTGGAACGGAACGCGGAATGGATGCTCAAGGGTAAATCATCGGTATGGCCTTCCACCACGATATCTCCGCTAAATTTGACGAGCTCAGGGGCCATTTGCGTCAGCAGTTTTTTAGCGGAATCCTGGAGGTCTGCGCGGCCAATCTTGAACAAAAGAGCATCGGGAAGTTGGATATCAATTCTCTCGGCTTGGACGTCGATCGAGGCAAGTTTACTTAGCCGCTGCACCATTCCTGACTGACCCTCTTGGACGGCGCGCATGCGCGCGACTCGGCGCTCTTCCCAAGATACCTTCTTAGCCCACACCCGGTGGGCAAATAGCATGAGGAAAAATATCATGAGAATCGTCATGAAATCGCTGTAGGAAATGATCCATAAATGCGTCAGCTCGGTCTCTTGATCGTCGGTGACTCTGAATTCGTCGGGATCGTAGTCGAATTCACTCATAGCGAAGGATGCTGATCTCAATGCGTCGGTTGGCGCGGCGATGCTCGGGCGTATCGTTGGGAAATCGGGAGTGATATTCTCCGAACGCAGCGACACCTAAACGTTCCGGAGC
>JAYWEN010000258.1:0-2716 GCA_043779245.1 Elusimicrobiota bacterium
CACGACCGAGTGGCCTTTAGAGAGAAAGTAATCAGACAGATGGCTGCCGATGAAGCCTGCGCCTCCCGTGATGAGAACTCTCATTACGCGAACCGTCCCATGCCGTGGTATTCAAACCCCAGCGCTTTCATCTTTTCCCCATCATAAAGGTTGCGGCCGTCGATGAGGATTGGATGGGACATCGACTTCTTGATGCGGGAGAAGTTGAGCGACTTAAATTCCGGCCATTCCGTAACGAGCGCGAGGCAATCGGAATCGGACGCGACCTCATACGCATTCTTGCAGAAGACGACGTTCTTTACAGCCGACTCTGCTTTTGTCATGGCGACCGGATCAAAAACCTTTATCTTGGCTCCCAAGGACTGTAGGCGTTCAATGATGTCGATCGCGGGTGCAAAGCGGATGTCATCGGTGTGCGGTTTAAAGGCGATGCCCAAGATGCCGATCGTTTTGCCTTTCAAAATCCAGACGGCTTCCTCGATCTTTTTGACGAACTGGATGCGTTGCTGTTCGTTTACATTCTTCACGACGCGCAAGAGATCGAAATCATACCCGACGCGCCGAGCGATGTAGTGGAACGCTTCCAAATCTTTTGGCAAGCAGAATCCGCCAAAGCCAATGCCGGCGTGCAAAAAAGATTTTCCGATACGTGGATCCATTCCCATGCCGGCGGCTACCTGTTGTGCGTCGGCTCCCACGAGTTCGCAGACGCGTGCAACCGAATTCATGAAGGAGATCTTGGTCGCCAAGAAGGAGTTTGAAGCATGCTTAATGAGCTCTGAGCTCTTAAGATCAGTGATCACTTTGGTTGTTTTGATAGGAGCATAAAGATCCATCATCGTTTTCTGTGCGCGCTTGGATTTTACGCCGATGACGATGCGATCTGGATGCAGGAAATCTTCGACGGCCGTTCCCTCGCGCAAAAATTCAGGATTCGACACAACGTCAAAGGGAATATGTTTTCGGTTGTATCGGCGGATCGTGCGCTCGACCTGCTCTCCCGTTTCGACAGGCACGGTCGATTTCTCAGCGATGACGGTGTATCTCTTGATATTGGCCGCGATGTCCCGGGCGACAGTCTCGATAAATGCTAAGTCGGCAGAGCCGTCTTCTCGCGGGGGAGTACCAACGGCGATGAACACGACTTCGGCTTTGTTCATGCCTTCCTTCAGGGTTTGCGCAAATGTGAGCCGTTTCTTTTTTACGTTGCGTGCGACGATCTCGTCTAAACCTGGCTCATAAATTGGAATCTTTCCTGCGAGCAATGCCGAAATTTTCTGTTTATCGTTATCGACACAAATGACTCGATGTCCGATCTCCGCGAGGCACGCGCCGGTCACGAGTCCGACATAACCGCACCCAACGACGCATACATTCATTGATTTCATAATGAGGCTACCTTCCTGTGAGTGAAATGATCGCGAAGCGCTTCTTTCCATGAACGCAGCGGTGGAAATCCATCGAGGCGCCAGGCGAGGTTGTCCAATCCCGAAAAGGATGGACGCGGCGCCGTTAATTTGAGTTCCGATTGATTCAGTGCCTTCAAACCTTTGTAGCTTGGCAATTTATGCAGTTTGAGAACCTCCTGAGCCAGTTCCACACGACTGCAAAATCCCTGATTGCTGAGATGATAAATTCCGTAATGGCGACTTTCTGCAAGCTTCAGCAGGGCCTGCGCCAAGTCCGGTGTGTAGGTCGGAGAACTGACCATATCTTGCACGGCCTGTACGGTCTTATCTTCGTGAGCTAAATGCACAACTTTATCCACCCACGTCGCGCGCGCGGGTCCGTACAGCCAAGAGGTCCGAACGATAAAATATTTGTTTAGGAGCTGCTGCACAAAGAGTTCAGCCCAGCGTTTAGATTCGCCGTAGCGACTCTTGGGTTTACAGTCGTCGAACTCGCGGTACCCAGTCTTGGGAGCATTTAACCCATCGAAGACATAGTCCGTCGACACACTGATTAAAGTGGCGTCAAATCGTTGACAGGCAAGCGCGAGGTTTCGTGTCGCAAGGGCATTTCCGCGATAGGCTTGGTCGGGATCTTTTTCAGCGCCATCGACGTCGTTGTAAGCGGCGCAATGGACAATGATTTCGGGATTCTCTTTTGTCACCGTTGCGTAGGTTAGGGCCGCATTGGTGAGATCGCATTCGTGAAAGCGCTCTCCAGCGACCCAGGCAGGACGCGTACGGCCGATGGCCACCACTTCATGCTTCTGTTCGAAGAGATGGCAGACATCGTGCCCCAGAAGTCCAGCGGCGCCTGTGACCAGAATCTTCATGTACGCTTCCTAGCGTATTGAGCGGCATAATATTTCTTATAGGTTCTGGATCCGAAAAGAATGGATTCCCACCAACCGCGATTGGTCTGGTACCACTGCACCGTTTCTAAGAGTCCTTCCTCGAACCGCACCTCTGGAGACCATCCCAGCTCCTTTTTCATTTTCCCGATCGATAAAGCATAGCGGCGGTCGTGCCCCAGTCGGTCAGGAACATGCTTAATGAGGCTTGTAGGTTTGTGGAGGTGGGCAAGTAACGTCTTTGCCACAGAGATATTCGTCCAGCCACGGCCGGTTCCGATGTTATAAATCTCTCCAGCGGTTCCTTTACGCAAGACCCGTTCGATGCCGCGGCAGTGATCGAGCACATGCAACCACTCGCGGATATTCAGCCCCTCGCCATAGAGCGGTAGAGGCTGATCGGTGATCGCGTGTGTG
>JAYWEN010000259.1:0-6540 GCA_043779245.1 Elusimicrobiota bacterium
GAGAATATCTCTGGACCATCCGTTCGCTCGGGTTGCCTTGGCATACCATAAGCGAGTTTCCCTATTGTCCAACTTTTCCAGCAACGCCACATTCTGGTACCAGGGGATTTGTGCAAGCGCCTCTTGCACAATTGTCTTCTCAGGCCAGGCTACCGCGAATGCCCGCATATATTTCAGATTCCGAGGAGAAAATCCTTGCATGTCGGAAAATGCCGCGTGCAGGTCGTGCGCGAGGCGATCGATCACTTTAGCGCCCCATCCGGATCGGTCTTGCCGTTCCAAAATAAACAGTCCCAAATCCCAGTACAGGAGCACCATCGCTGAATTAGCCAATAGAACGACGCGCAGGCGTTCCTTTTGGATTCGTTGCTTGATTTCTTGAAGCCCATCCGCATAATCGGTCGGCAGGCCGGCGCGCGGAGGGGTGGCCGGGAACTGTGCTTCTCCATCACGGCTTCGACCCATGGTAAGACGTTGATTCTCTTGATTGGTTGCTTTAGCTTTAGAGATTTTTCGGGTCATTTTAGTCCTCGTACTATAGATTTCCGGCCACTAGAACTGGTTCGGTTATGCCGGTACGGCTGTTTTAGTTGACGTTCACAAATAAGTAGCCAAGGCAGGAGCTCCGACGGTGGAACCGGCGGCAGCTTAAGTCCAACACGGGCCCCCGATTTGAACCTACGACTTTCTTCTTTCAACCGCCAGCTGGGCTTTGGCTCATTGGCGGCAGCGGCTCAAGAGACATATCAAGTTGGTTCCCCATCCCCCTCCCTTCTAAGGCTAAAATGTCGCGTGATGGCTCGCGATATTCAGGAAATGCTGGGGGCGATTTATCGGGCCGAGTCCGGGCGGATTTTGGCGACGCTGATTGGGCTCTTAGGGAATTTCGATCACGCTGAGGAGGCGATGCATGAGGCGTTTCGTGCAGCGCTCGAGAGCTGGTCAGCGAATGGTACACCGCAGAATCCGGTCGCATGGCTTATTTCTGCCGGGCGCTTTAAGGCGATCGACCGACTGAGGCGCCAGCGGTGGGAGACGCCGCTCGAGGACGCACTTGAAAAGGCTCAACCCGTTACCGACTCCGAGGAGTCCGAGGGCAGGCATTTTCCCGATGATCGCCTGCGGCTCATCTTGACCTGCTGTCATCCTGATCTTGCGCCCGAAGCTCGGGTCGCCCTCACCTTACGAGAGGGATGGGGCTGCGGCGGAGCTTTGGTGCGCATGCCGGGGATCCCTCGCGGCGGCATGAGCACGCTCGTCTATTTCGTCAGCGACGACTGCGCGATCGAAGAAAAGCGCATCATAGAAGCCGGCGGCAAAAGAAGTTACGACTTTTACGATCAGCGTTTATGAGAGCTAAGACTCGGCACAGAGGCAGGGCCAAAGAAGAAGATCATGCGCACGCCAGGTTCAATCACGTGGACACTGCCGATGGGATCGGGACCCTGCACGTATTGATAGCTCAAGGTTCCTGCCATGGACACGGATTCCGTCAGAGATTTGATCACGCCACCGGTGAGTTTGAGAGAAAAGTGGCCCCAGCCTTCACCTGAGTACGGTTTTCCAAATCCCAAACCCGCGCCAGCAAACGGCGTGACGGCACAAAATTGAAATTGCTCAAACCGGTACTGTCCTCCGAAGGTGAGGGCTTGGGTTCGCAAATCGGCATCGAGATAGTCGTAGGCAAAAACAAAATCCACTTGGGGCAAAATTCCGTACTGAAGCGCGGCTCCCACGCCCGGTTCGACAGAACCAAAGCGGCGCGCATCCGATCCCCCGACGATAAAACTTGGCCCCACGGAATAATTGAGTCCCAACATTCCAGTTTGATCAACCGCCGATGCTGCTCCCACCAAAGACATGACCAACAAGCCCGTCAAAGCCAAATAATTTTTCATAGGTTCTCCAAGAGATTGTTTACTCAAACAATTTCATTCTATCGAAAATTTGCTGCACTTCATCTCACTATTTCATCTGACTCGCTGCCAGACGCGCGGTTGAGAAGGTCGGGCAATTGAATCGCACTCTGTGAAAAGATACTCTAAGGATTATGAAGGTAGCTCTTTCGCTAAAAGATTCGTGACAAGCGCCTACGTCATAGGCTCTGGCCCCAACGGACTCATGGCGGCGATAACGCTCGCCCGCAAAGGCATCAAGACCACGATATTAGAAGCCCAACCGACGGCTGGCGGCGCCACACGATCAGCCGAACTCACATTGCCTGGCTTCACGCACGACATTTGCTCAGCAGTTCATCCCATGGCTTTTGCGTCACCGGCTTTTCGCGAACTGCCACTTCAATCGCACGGTCTCCAATGGATTCAACCCTCGGCACCCCTCGCCCATCCGTTCGAAAGCGGCGACGCTATTCTCTTAGAGAAGTCCCTGGAACAAACTGTCGCAGCATTCGGCCCCGACGGTCCATCCTACCGACGTCTCGTTCAAACTCTCGTGGAGAAATGGCCAAAGCTTTTACCGGACATTTTAGGGCCTTTGGGAATTCCCGCACACCCGATCCTTCTTGCACGCTTCGGCCTTTTGGCGCTCGGATCCGCTTCTTCGGAAGCGCGGCTCCTTTTCAAAACTCCACGTGTGCGGGCCTTGTTCGCAGGAATCGCTGGACATTCCATTCTTCCCTTAGACCAAATGGGTTCTGCCGCCGTGGCATGGGCGCTGGCTCTTTCGGCGCACTCAGGAGGCTGGCCGATCGCCAAAGGAGGGTCGCGCAGCATCGCCTTTGCCCTCCAATCCTATTTCGAATCACTCGGTGGGCTCGTGATCCTGAATCAAAAGGTCGGCAGCTTATCCGAGCTTCGAGAGGCGGATCTCGTCTTGTGTGATATCACACCGAAACAGTTTCTGAGCCTCACGTCATCCACATTGCCCGACGGCTTTCGTAAAAAACTCGAGCGCTACCGCTACGGTCCGGGTGTTTTCAAAATGGATTGGGCGCTCGATCGTCCAATTCCCTGGAAAAATTCGGATTGTCTGAGGGCAGGCACGGTTCACCTCGGCGGAACTCTAGAAGAGCTGGAGATCTCAGAAAGAGCGTCGTGGGAGAACCAAACACCCAATCATCCCTATGTTCTTCTCTCTCAACCCAGTCTTTTCGATGCTTCGAGGGCTCCGGCCGGGAAACATGTGGCTTGGGCTTATTGCCATGTCCCCAACGGATCAACGAAGGATATGACACAGCGGATTGAATCGCAGATCGAACGCGTCGCGCCCGGTTTTGGAGGCGTGGTCCTTGCTCGCCACGCCACGAACACACGTGACATGGAAGACAAAAATGCGAATTTAGTTGGCGGAGATATTAACGGCGGAGCGATGACGCTTGGGCAAATGTTTATGCGGCCGACTTGGCATCAGTACCGGACTCCCCTCAAGGGCGTCTACCTATGCTCTTCTTCAACCCCGCCTGGCGGCGGCGTCCATGGGCAGTGCGGATATCATGCGGCGCACGCCGCTCTTTCTGATCTAAAAATTTAAAAGGTTGGCAAAATTAATGGCTGGTGCCGGATCCCATACCAGTACCGTTGGTTCCCGTGGTCCCCGACGTTCCCGTCACCGCAGGTAAATTCGGGTTTACAGGTTTTTGCACATCTTCCACTGGCGTTAGCGCCGATCCTGCCGGTGCTGCAGGAGCTCCGGAGGAATTGGGATGGGCGGGGTTTATTCCGGTAGATGCATCGCGTGCAGCCGGGCTTGTGCTCACCTTCGAATCGGCCGTGTCCGGCTTTTTCCCCATTGCAAACAGTGACGCGGGCAGGACGGCGCAACTCAGAACAAGAACAGTTTTTTGAACTAATTTTCGCATACAGCCTCCTCAGCTTGTCCTGTTAGATACATGGGTAGTTTTTGGGATGGAGATTCGCAGGTCACGGCTTACGTGGACCGCCGCGAAACGGTTTACGAAATGGTTTGCGGTCCCCAAACGAGGGACGATCACCGCGAGGAGGTCCATCGCGCCGGGGGCCTGAACTTGAACCAAAACGACCCGGAGGGCCATTTCGCCGAGGCGGCCTGTCATCGGAGAATCCTCCACCACTTCGACCCTGCGGGCCGCCCTGAGGTCGATCAGTAAACGGTCGGCTGGGACCGCCGCTGTTGGGCCCACGCTGAAAAGGGCGGCGGCCTTCACCCCCACCTTGAGGCCGATCATTCGAGGGGGGTCGATCGCCGAACGGGCGCCGCGGTGCCGAGAAGCCTCCACCGCTGCTGGGTCCGCGCTGGAAAGGTCTTCGGCCTTCACCGCCACCCGATGGCCGATCCTGGAAAGGCCGACCAGGGCCTGCGCCAAAGGGTCGCTGGGGGCGATCTCCGGAAGGGCGGTTCGAGCCAGAGCCAAAGCGCTTTGGTGGCCGGTCATCAGAAAATCCGCCGCCGCTCGGCCCGCGCTGAAAAGGTCGGCGGCTTTCCCCACTGCCTTGAGAACGATCTTGAAATGGCTGCCGGCGACCACCGCCAAAACGGCGAGGCGGCCGATCATCGGAGAAACCACTCCCGCTATTGGGGCCGCGTTGGAAAGGTCGACGTCCTTCTCCCCCTGCATCGGGTCGATCTTGTCGGCCCAATGGTCGTGGGCCTCGATCAAACGAGCGCGGTTCGCGATTAAAGGATTTTGGCCCCTTGTCATTTCCAAAAAATGTTTTCTGATCATCGCCAGGTTCTCTGGGAGCCCTCGTAGACGGCGGTGGCTTCTCGCGAGCGATTGTCACCCACACCGTTCGATCGCCCACCACTTTGCCGTTCAGCTCCGCGATGGCGCTTGCGGCGTCCTCATCCTTTTCCATCGTCACAAACCCAAACCCGCGTGTCCGTTTGTTTTTGAGGTCAGGGACCATCACGGCCGAGAGAACGGGGCCAAAGGCTTCAAACATTTTCTTTAGCTGTTCATCGGAAAATACAAAAGGCAGCTGGGCGACATACAACTTATTGTTCATAACGCTATTGTACATAGTGAACTATCGCGCCGATTAGGACCTGGTTTTGGAGAGATGCGTATGCGGGAAATAATGCTGAAGAATCTGTCGATACGTTTTACCGTTTCGGGCCATCCACATCGCGCCTTCTTGGCAAAAACCGACGCCGTGTCCCCACCCGCGACCAGAAAACGAAAACGAATCACCTGACCTAGAAACGGAGAACATGGCGCTTTTGAGAACTTCTTTATTATTAGCTTGGTTAATGAGATGTCGGAACGAATCGACTGAAACAACTTTGCCTTTGCGCGATCCGATGAGAATTCTCTGGGCACGGCCCGACGGATCCACTTTGATGATTTCGATGAACTCCAGGGAAGCTCCGCGCTTCAGCCATCCGGCATTGCGGAAGTAAGTCTCCAAACGGTTCTTTGAAAAAGACATATGCCAGCGCGATTTTGCAGAGAGTCGGCAGCCGCTGAGAAGAGGTTCTTGAATGGCCTTGAGATAAGCACGGCCTGACGACGGCCAGACGTCTTGGACCGCGGAGGTCATTCCTCCGCAATTGTGATGATAGAACGCCGCCGCCGGACGATGATGATAGGCGAGATATTCACCCCGCACAGAGTTCATGGTTCTATCAAGGAGCGGGTCGTGTACGGGAATTCCGGCATACACTTGGCAATGCGGCTGATCGCAAAATTCGTATCCTTCATGAGCGTGACGTTCTCCACGCATCGACATGACGTAGCTGCGCGCGACAATCGCTTGAGCTTTAAGGACCTCTGGGCTCAATTTCAAGGAGCCTAACTCGCCTTCTAATACACCGCTGACATAATCTTCAATTTCCAAGCGATTGATCACCTGAACCCGCCCTTTGATCAGGCGAATATGAAGGTCGCCACTTGTAAGTCGCGATTTCCCATAATGAGTTTTGATCTCAAATGGTTGGTCCTGCGGCTGTCGAAGGGCAAAGTCGGAGCCCAACATACGCCATTCCCCTCTGCTGAACATCTGCAGACGTCCATTCTGCAAGGTAATCCAAAGAGGGCTTTGAAGCCGACGCTTGCCAACAATAAAACCTGTGGGGCTTTTAAGCCAGACGTTCTGAACCTTCTCATGAATGAAAAGGCGGATCGACACTGGAGCCAGAAGCGCCCGGCGACGTTTGGGAAGCCATCGGCTCAAACTGAATCGGAGTAAGCCCGGATGGTGATAGAAGGGTTGATTGGGTAAAAATTCCGCCGCCCTCGCCCCTCCGAGGATCGAGGCGTTGACCGCAACGAGGGTGACACCGATGTAGGCCCAATGTCTTATGTGCATGGCATAAGCTTAGAGGATGGGTGTTACGGGCGGGTTACCGCGGAGTTAATTTCGGGTCCTGTGGGTTTCGCATCTATATATAGACGCGATTTTATGGCATTTTCTAGTAAAGCCGACGTGACGAAAGCTGTGTTTCCGCATCGCCTTTACGCCGACCAGGTTTCCGATGCGTTCGGCTATAGGCAACCCGGTGCTCGACCTTGTGAACTCCCGCCTTGGTCGTCGTTGCGACTTTGGCTTGCGCTTTAGACGGTCCCATCTCTTTCGGAAGGCGATGCAGAAGAATGCCGACGGC
>JAYWEN010000260.1:0-2759 GCA_043779245.1 Elusimicrobiota bacterium
GTTACGAATTTTAGAAGCCATTCGCGAAAGCGGGGTTTCCACGCGCTTTTACCAAGCCTCTTCAAGTGAAATGTTTGGACTTGTGCAACAAGTCCCGCAAAAAGAAACCACTCCGTTTTATCCTCGCAGTCCCTATGGCGCGGCGAAAGTGTATGCCTATTGGCTCACGGTTAATTATCGCGAGGCGTATAACATGTTCGCCTGTAACGGCATTCTCTTCAACCACGAGTCACCACGGCGAGGCGAAACATTTGTTTCACGAAAGATTTCTCGTGGCGTCGCTCGAATCAAAGCAGGACTCGACGAGTTCTTATATCTCGGTAATCTCAAGGCCAAACGCGACTGGGGCTTTGCGCCGGAGTACGTGGAAGCCATGTGGCTAATGCTGCAGCAAGACAAAGCGGACGATTACGTGGTCGCGACTGGGGAAACTCACACTGTTGAAGAATTTGTGGAACAAGCCTTCGGACATGTAGGGCTTGATTGGAAAAAGCATGTGAAAATTGATCCACGTTATTATCGACCGACTGAAGTCGACTTGCTCGTGGGTGACGCCTCCAAAGCCCTTCAAGTGCTCGGATGGAAGCCGAAGGTTAAGTTCAGCGACCTGGTCACGATTATGGTGGATGCGGATTTGGCTATTTTGACGAAGGATAAAAACCTCGCCATCGGTCGGCCCTAAGTTAAACGCGTGCCACGATTCATGAAAAAAACTCAATCAATTACATTCTGGAAAAAACAGCGTGTGCTTGTGACCGGAGGATCCGGCTTTTTAGGATCTTTCGTTCTCGAGAAGCTGCGCGAGAAAGGTGCAGGATTTATTTCTGCCCCCCGACACCAAGAGTTTGATCTGCTCGAAAAATCGGCCATTGAACACCTACTGGCAATAGCCCACCCAACAATGATTATTCATCTGGCGGCCCGCTGTGGGGGAATTGCCGCTAATCAAGCCTCTCCGGGCGAATTCTTTTACGACAATGCCATGATGGGAATTCAGCTCATGGAACAGGCGCGGCGAAATAAAGTTCAGAAATTTATTCAAGTGGGAACAGTCTGTTCTTATCCCAAAATCACACCGATGCCTTTTAGCGAAAAGAATTTCTGGTTAGGATATCCCGAGGAAACCAACGGTCCCTATGGGATGGCCAAAAAAATCCTGCTGGTGCAATCCCAAGCCTATCGAGAACAGTATGGGTTCAACGCCATTTATCTTCTGCCCGCCAATCTCTATGGACCCCGTGACCATTTTGACCTGCAAACCTCGCATGTGATTCCGGCGTTGATTCGTAAATGCCTCGAAGCCAAAAACAAAAATCGAGAATCGATGGAAGTCTGGGGAAGCGGAAAGCCTTCACGCGAATTCCTGTATGTTGAGGATGCCGCCGACGCGATCTGTAAGGCCGCGGAAAGCTACAACGAAGGGGACCCCATTAACGTGGGAAATGGCATCGAAGTCCCTATTAAAGACTTGGTTAAAGACATTATTTCTCTCTGTAACTATCGTGGGGCGATCACGTGGAACACCTCAAAACCAGATGGTCAGCCTCGCCGCTCATTAGATGTGTCGCAAGCAAAAATGAAATTTGGGTTTGAAGCCAAAACATCCTTGCATGATGGACTCAAAAAAACGATTCAGTGGTACCTCTCTCAAGAACCCTCTTTAGCCAACCACAAATGATCTCATTGCCGATCCGGCGATAAATGCTCACCGCAACTAAAATTCGCTTAGCCCAATCTGTCTATCGGACTATTTCAAGATGCCGTTCGATCTTAGGATTAAAGGGGCACGTTCAAACGAAGCGCGCTGGAATACGTTGGAATCTGGATTTAGCGGAAGGAATTGATTTCGCGATCTACACCATGGGGACTTTTGAACGGTCAACGGTTAAGGTTTTGAAAAAACTTATTCATTCAGGGGATACAGTCTTAGACATCGGAGCCAACATTGGATCCCATACGCTACACCTAGCGACCATGGTGGGCCCGAAAGGTCGAGTGATCGCCTTCGAACCCACGGATTACGCCTATGCAAAATTGCAGAAGAATCTCGAGCTCAATTCCCAATTGGCCAAGGTCGTCATCGCAGAACAACTGCTCTTATGCCGAACAACGGGCAAGCCGATTCGAAAAGAGCGCTATTCAAGTTGGCCGCTCGAGACCACTCCAAATGTACATCCACTTCACCGAGGTCGCATGATGACGTCCAATCATGCGAACGTCCTGAGCCTTGATGAATATGCAAAACAGCAGTCCCTTTCACGTGTCGACCTGATCAAAATTGATGTGGACGGACAAGAACTTCCCGTGCTTCAAGGGGCGGAAGTAACTCTCCGTCGATTCCGACCGCTTTTGGTCGCTGAGATGGCGCCCTACATTCATGAAGAGGAACACAGCAGCTTTGAAGAGCTCATACAATTTCTGAAAGGCATGGGCTATCGATATCAGGAATATGGCATCTCCCGAAGCTCCGAATTAGATGCTAAAAAGTTTAGACATCAAATTGCTGTAGGCCAAAGCTTAAACGTCATTCTTATTCCCAGCTAATTCATCTGCATGACGATTCACGTGATTGGATCTGTGGTGAGACGCAGCCTTCCCTTCCTCAATGACCTAATTCTTATCGCCGTATTGGCCTATTATTGTCGCAAAGCGGGATGGAAGCATTTCAAACAAGACCCGTTACTGCAAAGCCTCCTCTTACCCTTAGCCTGGTGTTTAGTGATCTATCAACGGTTTTTCTCCGGCATTGATGGATCCTC
>JAYWEN010000261.1:0-9053 GCA_043779245.1 Elusimicrobiota bacterium
CACTGCGTAAGAACTTCATGAAGGCTGGTTTGTCTGAGAGTACGGTGGCATCCTCGCCCATCATCTTGAAAAAGAGGGTTTGGGTTGGTTCGCGGTAGATTGCGGCAATGACGCGCTTTTTATAGCGCTTTCCGATCAGCGGCTCTAGGCTGACAAAGTTCACGTACAGCATCTTGCGGCCATTGACTGTAACGGTTTCGCTTTGGGCAGACAAGTCGGCTGGGCTGAGCGGACCGAGATTAATTTGCCCGCGCCAACGATTGATGTTCGCTAGGTTACTTCCCGCTTCGCCGGACAACGCGACCACCGACACGTCCGCCTGTTGTCCATTTTCTCCAGGTACGAGAAAACTTCCCATGCGCATAGAAGACGGTGCTTGCTCTTTCCAGCCTTTAGGAACAGTCCAGGCAATTTGCGCCGACGTTGGCGGGGCGATTTCCCCCATGGTGCTCTGAGTTCCCTCTTTGGGGACTTGATAGGTGTGGATTTCGTCGCGGCGACATCCTAAACCTGCTAATAAAGCGACCCCTAAGAGGGGTAAAAAATAACGATTCGTGATCATGGCGTTCAATCACATTATATGAGCTAGATTGACGCGAAACGAGGAGCAATTCGGTATAGTCCAAATCCCTATAGACGGAAAAGCTAAATGGGGATACCCTTAAGCAGGAGGATAATTCTATGGCTATTGATCCGAAGGAAATCAACGCAATCGAAAGTTCTATGGTGCATGATGTCGAGGATGATCCGAAGCCGGAAGGTTTGGGCATTTACCTTACATTGAGGTTCCTGTCTAAAGTGATGCTCGGTGTTTACGGAATCATGCTTCTAGGGATGCTCATGCTTCAGATGCTTCTCAGTCGAGGTCAAGCCATTCCGGTGTTCCTAATGCCGCAATCAGTCCTGCTCGCCTTGCCGTTTGCTTTGGGCGCGGTGTACTTTTACTTCGACTCGGATGAAGATGTGGAAAGTGCGAGACAACGCACGGTGATAGGTCGCGCGGTAACGTTCGTCGTCGTTTTTGTCGTGATGCAGGTTGTATCGATTCTTTTGTGGGTCGGGCTCGCTAGAGCGTTCAGCCTACACTAGAGTCTAGTAGCGCCAGAGGTGGAAGCGGATATTAAACTCTCGGCGCTCGTGTAAAAGCCAGCTGAAGAACGTACTGAAGGCTGAGAACACGAGCGATCCGAAGATCGCCCAGGTGTAATTGCGAATCATGAGACTGGGAATGATGTAGCCCGCACTAAAGAAAATAGCCGCGTTCAAAAAAATTGTAAAGAGTCCCAGCGTCAGAATATTCAAGGGAAGAGTCAAAAACAGAAGCACGGGTCGGACAAACGCGTTTAACAACCCCAGCACGAGAGCTCCCAGCCATGCCGCATGCCACGTGGTAAACCAAATTCCCGGCAAAAGTAAGGACGTGACGATCAAGGCGAGAATGTTGGATACCCAGCGGATTAGAAACACTCTCATCGAAAGAATTCTCCCTGAGGCGGTTGATCCGCTGATTTAAACGGCGCATGCGCTTTCGCGCGGTTGAGCGCTTGGTTCAGCAGTTTGTCTGCGCGCGCAATCATGGGATGTTCCCGGGGCACCTGTTTCCACGTGACCGCGTCAAAACCGCTCGCGGCTGATTTTACTTTTTCTGAGAGAATTTTGAGGTTGGCGTCTTTGATTCGGTAGACGCCCTGCAGCTGAAAAATAATAAGCTCGCTGTCGCCATGGCAAAGCAACTTTGTGGCCTTCAGGGATTTGGCCATCTCCAGGGCTTTAAGCATGGCGCGGTATTCGGCTTTGTTGTTGGTCATATCGCCAATGCATTCGGCATCTTCTTTCAAGACATTTCCTTCCGCGTCGCAGATCACAACCCCAATCGCGGAGGGGCCGGGGTTGCCCCGGGCTCCTCCGTCAGAAAAAGTGTGAACAAGCATTAGCGGTAGTTCGTGAATTGCAAAGGGAGGCCGTAGTCCTGGCCTTTGATAAAATTCATGGTCGTTTGAAGTTCGTCTTTCGACTTGCTCGTGACGCGCAGCTGGTCGCCTTGGATGGAGGCCTGCACTTTGATTTTCGCCTCTTTAATCGCTTTCACAATCGCTTTGGCTTTCTCCGATTCGATACCTTGTTTCATTTTTATGGGCTGGCGAACCGTGGCACGTTCGGCTACTTCAATTTTTTGATAATCCAGCGCCTGAATTGAAACGCCGCGCTTGATCAATTTGCTCTGAAGAATGTCGATCACGCTTTTGAGCTTATACTCATCGTCGGAATAAAGCGTTAAAATCTCTTTTTTGTCCCACTCGATCTTTGACACACTGCCCTTAAAATCGAAGCGCGTCTGAATTTCCTTATTGGCTTGATGCACCGCATTTTCGACTTCCTGTAGGTCTAGTTTTGAAACCACATCAAATGAATACTCGTCGGCCATTTTGGATTCCTTTCTTAGGCGTCCGAACGCCGGCGCTTGGGCCAAATGGAATGAGGTTCGGCGGCTAAATCCCCCATGAACTCGGCAGGTCGTTCGTTCCAGACTTTGAAATAAAATCGAATCGCATCCAAAATGCGGAGCGTGGCCTTTCCATCTCCATAAGGGTTGACCGCGTTGGCCATGCGCTCATAAATCCGCTGATTGGTTAAGAGTTCTTTAATGTCTTGATAAACGCTTTGCTCTTCGACGCCGACCACTTTGGCGGTTCCGGCGGCGACCGCTTCCGGGCGTTCGGTGACCTTGCGCAGGACTAACACCGGCTTTCCGAGCGCCGGTGCTTCTTCTTGGATACCCCCTGAGTCCGTCACGACGATGTAGGCCTTTTCGAGCAGGTTCACCAAGTCAAGATAATCAATGGGAGGAATGAGATGGATTTTCGGATGATTTCCTAACACCGCTTGAGCGGATTTTTGGACGTTCGGGTTTAAGTGGACTGGGTAGACAATGTAGGCTCCGGGATTCTCGTCGACAATGCGGCGCAGGGCGCGAAACACGTTTTCGAGAGGAGCCCCGTGATTTTCCCGTCGGTGAGCCGTGACGAGAATCATGCGCGCGGCCGGCGTCGTGGCGTCGGTCTGCTTTTTAGGATCAAAGAGCGCTTTCAACGTGGGGTCGGTCCACTGATGCGGTTCCTTCATGGCGATGAACAGTGCATCGGTCACCGTGTTTCCCGTAACGTAAATCTTTTCTTTGTCGATATTTTCTTTGAGCAGGTTTTCTTTGGCTTGATGCGTCGGCGCAAAATGCATAGCGCATAAATGATCGGTGAGCACGCGGTTGGATTCCTCGGGAAAAGGATTTTTCATGTCATACGATCGTAGCCCGGCTTCCACATGCCCAATGGGAATACGTTGATAGAAAGCGGCGAGCGCCGCGGCAAACGTTGTGACAGTATCCCCGTGTACGAGCACGATATCAGGCTTTTCGGTTTTCAAGATCGGGGTGACTTTCTCGATGACTTCCGCCACCACATATTCAAGCGTTTGGTTTTGCTGCATGATGTTCAAATCATGATCAGCCTTAATACGAAAGAGAGTCATGACCTGATCTAGCATCGTGCGGTGCTGAGCGGTTAGAACCACGGTGGTTTTGAAATCGTTAGGGCGCTTGAGAAGGGATCGGCAGACGGGCGCCATCTTGATGGCTTCTGGACGCGTTCCGAAAACCATAAGTACTTTGATCGGTGATTTCTTGACGGTCGACATGGATCAGGCTCCCTTTACGATGGCCAAAAAGATGGCCGACACAGACAAAATTAGCGTTAACACGTAAACCAACAAAACGACTTCCCGGCCGGTCCATCCGCGTGCCATAAGGCGGTGATGCAGGTGCTCTTTATCGGGCTCCATAATCCGCTGGCCCTTTTTGTAGCGGCGGATCATGGCAAGGCTCACATCAATGACCGGCAGTGCAACGACAATCACAGGGATCATGACCGAAAGAACCGCAGTCGTTTTTAGCGTTCCGATCACCGTGATAGCCCCCAAGAGAAATCCAATCCCCAAGGCGCCACCATCTCCCATAAACACTTTGGCCGGTGAGAAATTATACGGCAAAAACCCTAAACAACTCCCGGAAAGAATCGCCGAAAGCACCGCGGCCAGTTTAAGCTGTTTCGAGATGAATGGGGTATCTGTGTCGCCCTGAATGATGGCGACGGCTAAAAACGTGGCCGAGGCGATGGCGGCGAGTCCCGCTGCGAGTCCATCGAGACCGTCCGCCAGGTTAATCGCATTCATGAAGCCAATGACCCAGAACACAGTAATAATTTGTGACAGAAGAATGGGGAACTGAGCGTAATTGAAAAAGGGTAATCGCAGACCCATAATCTGTACGCCATAGTTGAGGGCCACGAGCGACGCGATGATTTGGATTAATAATTTGGGAAAGGCCGGCACACTCTTTCGATCATCCTGCATGCCAAGCAGCACGACGAACGTCAACCCGACTAAAATCCCGGCCAACTGTTTATCTAGGGTGATGACATTCAGCATTTCTCCATGGTTATAGAGAGGGTAGCGATAGGTGAGCAGCTGCCGAAAGCGCGGGAATCCGATATATACACCGAGTAGCCCGATGATGATTCCGATGTAAATTCCCAGGCCGCCCCAACGCGGGATAGGGGTCTTATGAACTTTGCGGGCCTCGGGGTGATCTAAAACCCCCCAGCGCTTGGACAGCCAAATGGCGAACGGAGTCGCCGTGA
This sequence comes from Elusimicrobiota bacterium, assembly GCA_043779245.1. Lineage (GTDB taxonomy): Bacteria > Elusimicrobiota > Elusimicrobia > 2-01-FULL-59-12 > 2-01-FULL-59-12 > JANLWZ01. The sequence goes on from JAYWEN010000261.1 coordinate 4,692, forward strand.
AGCTTGACGCGCAGGCCACGATGAACGCGGCGAGATAAATCGTTCCCATTACGCTTTAAGTCGGTCCTTGTACATGGGGAATTTGAGGCAAAGCGCTTTGACTTCGGCTCGGATTTTGGCGAGCTCTTTGGGGTCGTGGTGGCTCGTGATGGCGCGATTGATCCAAACGGCGATCTTAGTCATGTCCTTTTCTTTTAAGCCGCGCGTCGTGATGGCCGGCGTTCCGATGCGAATCCCTGAGGCGATGAACGGCTTTTCCGGATCAAACGGAATGGCATTTTTATTGACGGTAATTCCCGCATGATCCAGCGCTTCTTCAGCGACTTTGCCGGTGATTCCTTTGGGCCGTAGATCGACGAGGAACATGTGGCAATCCGTTCCCCCCGTCACGATGCGGAATCCTTGTTCTGTCAGGCCTTTGGCCAAGGCTTGGGCATTGATCATGAGTTGCTGCTGATACTTTTTGAAGGAAGGCTTCATCACTTCGCCGAAGGCGACCGCTTTGGCGGCGATCACATGCATGAGCGGTCCGCCTTGGGCTCCAGGAAACACGAGTTTGTCTAAGGCTTGCGCATATTGGGCTTTACACATGATGAGTCCCCCTCGAGGTCCACGGAGGGTTTTGTGAGTTGTGGTGGTGACAAAATCCGCGTAGGGCACTGGCGATGGGTACAAGCCAGCAGCGATAAGTCCTGCGTAATGAGCAACATCAGCCATAAAGATCGCGCCGACTTTGTCGCAAATGGAACGGAAACGGGCCCAGTCGAAAACACGGGCGTAGGCAGAGGCTCCGACGCAAATGAGTTTCGGTCGATGTTCCATGGCCAAGCGTTCGGCTTCGTCGTAATCCACGAGTTCTGTCGTTTTGTCGACATTAAATCCCACTACTTTGAAGAACTTGCCGGAGAAATTGAGCGGGTGGCCATGTGTGAGGTGGCCGCCATGCGCGAGATTTAATCCCATGATAGTATCGCCCACAGAAAGGACCGACAAATAGGCCGCGAAATTGGCCGAACTGCCCGAGTGAGGCTGGACATTTACGTGCTCGGCGCCGAAAATCTTTTTGGCCCGTTCGATCGCCAGATTCTCCACAATATCGACTTGGTCGCAGCCGCCGTAATACCGTTTACCCGGATATCCCTCGGCGTACTTATTGGTGAGCACGCTGCCTTGAGCTTCCAACACGGCTTCCGACACCATATTTTCGGAGGCGATGAGTTCTAAGGTGTAGGATTGGCGTTGGGTTTCGCCACGAATGGCTTTATAAACAGCGGGATCTAATTTTTTTAAAATGCTTTTCACGGGGCGTATCCTTTCAGGTTAATGATGAGATAGAACAGGTTGTTTTGTAAGCCTATTCTACAGAATATTCTGGCGGGAGGAATTACTGGGCCAAAGCGGTTTCGATATCGTTCCGCGCCTCTTCCACGCGATGCGAAAGATCGTCGAGATCGTTATCCGTTAGGTTCCCGCCGTTATTGTAGCTTCGATCTCGAGCTTCCCGGTCAATGGAATTTAACTCCTGGATAAATCTCTCTACTTGATCGGAAGACAGGGTTCCAGCTTGCTTTTGACGGTTGAGCAGCTTGCTGAGTGTGGTCATTCGAGATCGAAAGTCAGAAACATCCTGACCGTAATTGCCAGTCCGCGCGGGTATGGGCGTGACCGGGTAGGGATATCCCGCGTAATAGGGTGCCGGAGCCACAACCAGGGGTGCTACGACGTAGGATCGGTAATAAGGGTGGCGAGGATAGGCGCGGGGGCCGCAGTAATCTCCGTAATAATTGCGTGAGTCACGATACTCGCGGTGCTCCCAACGATCGTGGTTCTCGTCCCCGATCCGGATAGCAAACGAGGCCTCTGAATGCGCTGAAGCTGCCAAGACACAAGGCAGAAGAAGTAGCCCATACACGTATTTTTTTATCGTTATTCTCATACTTGGTTAGACGCCATCTGCCCAGGCAATGTTTCAACTATTCTCGCATCTGTAACCCTGCGTCTAGTCTGAAAGCCCATGAATATGAGGTAACGCTATGAATAAAAGACGTATTGCGTTTTTGGGAGCACGTTTCCTTTATCGCTAAAAAGTCAGCTAACCCCCGTGCTTTTCGACAAACTTCTTAATATCTTCGACGTGGGCTAAAACCAACTTCGCTTTCTTCACCCCAAATTGAAACGGAAATTTATCCTCCGCATTCGATTTAATAACGATCATGGGATTGCCTTTATACTCGGACTCAGATACTTCTGACATGGCTGGTCTCCTTATCCCCCTTCTCCCAAGCGCTACGGGGGATAACCCACCATAGCTTTAGCGAAGGTGGGTTATTGCTTCGTGCAGATTAAGCTGATTGCGGTCGTTCGATCTTTCCCATCAACAACAGGGCGAAATTCGATCCGAACCGGAAACGGCGTTCCAGCTTTGGTTTTATGAATCGTTTCAAATGTGGTGTGCTTGGCCGCTTGGAGTTCTTTCCCGAGTCGAGCGATCTCGGATTCCGATTCGAACAAACATCCGATGGATTCTTGCTGCATTTCCTCAGCACTATATCCGTAAAGTGACTGGGCCGCACGGCTCCAGGTGATAATCAACCCTTTGAGATTCATTTGGAGGGTGGGATCCCCCAGGGGCTCTGGAGGCTTCTGCTCAGTCTGCGCCTCCGCGCGATAAATACCGTCTGCTGGAGGAGGCGGGCGGCGGATCCAGCGATAGGCTAAAATCACCGCGAAAATGAAAGACGCGAGACCGACTATGCCTAATCCGCAGATAATCCCCATCTTCAGCTGAACGCCATGCATCATGGCTTGTTTTTTGGCTTCTAGTTCAGCCGGTGGCATGGCGGGCAGGTATTTGTTGAGTGTGCCCACGACCGTCTCGTGCTCCCCATCTGTGACTTTTTGGGTTTGATTTACAAGGTTCATTTTGACAAAGCTTTCACGAGCGATGTCGCTTGAATCTATCCAGATACTTTTCAATTCGTTGAATGCTTTGCGTTCCCGTGAGAGAAGCTCAAGGCGACCGTAAAGTTCTAAGAAGGTTTGGCCGCGGTTGTCATTTTCGAAAGTCATCGCTTTGGCCGGTTCGGTTTGCTGTGTCCAGGCTTTGGTCAGATTTTCATGCCAGGCGCGTGCTTGGTTTTCAATATTAAGGACGGCGTCGCGACGTTCATCGCCATCGGCTTGGTCTCTACGGATTAAGGGGCGCAAGTTGTGATCAATCAAATAGAGGATCGTCGAAAAGTTTTGCTCCAAAAGAGTCCGGCTGGTTATCTGATGGGCATTGTCCTCTAAGGTTCTATCGATGGCATCTTTAAGCAACGCGAATGTACGACGGATTTCTTCGGCGGCGGCCTGTGGAAAAAGTTTGGGGTTCTGCTTCATAAAATCCGGCAGGAGCGCCTCAAAGTCCGATCGGCTGTCGCGCACCTGTTTTTCGAGCGACGGATCGGGCGTGCGCAAATAACCTTGCAGCGCTAAATGCAGTTTGCCTAGATGTCCCATCAGTGCCGCGCGAAACGGTGAAGGATCGCGTAAGTCTGAGATCTCAGCCACGGCTTGATTGACCGCTTTAGTTTCGTGCTTGGTGCCGAATCCGATCACGGCCAGGACAAGAGCTTCCCCTATGACAAGGGCGCTCAGCCGTAATGCGATCGGTCTTTTCGAAGTGGTCACGCGTTAAGAGTAGGTTATTTTTTAAGTTTAGTCATGTCGAAAAGATTTGTGGCCTGGGCTCCTAAAAATCCTTGGAAGCGTTCCATCTTTCCCGACACGGGATTCTTGAGCATGGGGCGCTGAATGATTTCGAAGTAGGCATAGGTCCAGGGGATTTCGACGATCTTGGCGCCATCTTTGACTTTGACTGGGGCGACGGCGGCTTCGGTGGAAGTTTGGCGAAGCTTGGTGCCGCGCTCGCCTTCAATTTCTTTCTTCATTGGGATCTTGGCTGCGATCATGGCGGCTTGCACCTTCTCGATATCGTCGAGGCTCGCGACGCCGTGGGAATCCACTGAGGCGGTAAAGTGATTGACGTCATACCCATTGACGAGCACCCAGGCGGCAAACTGGCTCTCCTTATCGAGCGTCAGCACCGCTTCTTTTTCGGGCATGTCCCACGGGAGTTCTTCAAAATAACGAACCAGCGTTTCCAGAAGCTTTGCACGATCCTGCGCCGATACGTTTTCTAATCCGGAAAGCTGCGCCATCATGTCATCGGAGAGCGCCGGGCGGTGACTGGCCATAGACTTGGCGATGGTGGCTCGAGAGGCTGGGGACAATTCCCAGGCTTTGAGCTGGGTGATAAAAAGTTTCGGAAATTGCGGGTTGGGATGCTGGAAATGAATGGAACTGAAATGTTTGTCGGGA
>JAYWEN010000262.1:0-2226 GCA_043779245.1 Elusimicrobiota bacterium
ATGGTTCAATGACGCAAAAGGTTTCGGATTTGTTACCCCTGACGATGGCTCCAAAGATGTATTCGTACATTTTTCCTCCATCCAAGGCGAAGGATTCAAAAGCTTGGCCGAAGGCGATAAGATCGAATTCGAAGTCCAAGAAAGCGATAAGGGTCCCAAGGCTGCCAACGTCCGCAAGGTCTAGGCCGACTTTCCCTTAGCGTAACACCGACTCACAAGCCCCTGTCACGTCAATGGCCGGTAATTGACGCGGCAGGGGTTTTCTATTACATCCTTGAAATGGCGTCCAACCGAGAAGGCGCCTCAAGCGGAAGCTCATGAAGTAAAATAGACTGGTGCGACGCTATCTTTTTATAGGACTGGCTGCTTTTTTAGTTTGTGGGGCTCACCGGTCAACTCCCGTTCATACCGTCCGTCCCGCAGACGCGGAAAGACTTTTGGCGGAAGGCGGAGTGTTTCTCATGGATGTCCGCACATCGCAAGAATTCAAGTCCTCCCGGCTCCCGCATGCCATTCACATTCCATTCAAAGATTTAGCCAAACGAATGAATGAGCTCCCTCAAGATAAAACCCAACCGGTGCTAATTTACGATACCGTCGGCAGCCGTTCCCTTCAGGCCGGCCTCATGCTGTCCCACCACGGGTATAAAGATATTTATAATTTAGCGGGTGGAATAAGGGCTTGGTCCGCCCAGCAGAAACCTCTCGAGAAATCTCCGAGCCCCCCAGAGACGCGTTAGCCTTATGGAAAAACCTCTGCGTTCTCCGGAAAGCGTGCATGATCTTCTGGGAGAGAGAAGCCCTTCGCTGGATGTTTTCTTCTCGCCGAAGAATGTCGCCGTCATCGGAGCCACCGAGACGCTTGGAAGCGTCGGCCGAACCATTCTCAAAAACTTGATCGCCACGCCTTTCGGCGGAACGATCTTTCCGATCAACCCTAAACGCCCCAACGTGTTGGGCATCAAAGCCTACGCGAAAATTTCCGATGTGCCCGCCGAAGTGGATTTGGCCGTAATCGTCACACCCGCTCCGACGGTTCCTGGCCTCGTGCGGGAATGCGTTCTATCGAAAGTAAAAGGATGCATTATCATTTCCGCGGGATTTAAAGAAACTGGCGCTGAGGGTGCCGAACTCGAAACCCAAATCCTCTCCGAGGCACGCCGCGCTAAGATGCGCATCATCGGTCCCAACTGCCTCGGGGTCATGAATCCTTTGAATGGTTTCAATGCCACCTTTGCCGCATCCCTTTCGCGACCCGGCAATGTCGCCTTTATCAGCCAAAGCGGCGCATTACTCACGGCAATTCTGGATTGGAGCATCAGCGAAAATGTCGGGTTCAGTTCCTTTGTGTCGATGGGATCGATGCTCGACGTAGGCTGGGGAGATCTGATTGATTATTTTGGTGATGATCCCAATACGAAGAGCATTGTTATTTATATGGAGTCGATCGGCGACGCCCGCGCGTTTCTTTCGGCCGCCCGGGAGGTCGCTCTCACCAAACCCATCATCGTGATCAAACCCGGGCGCAGCAAAGAAGCCGCGCGCGCCGCCGCTTCACATACGGGATCGCTCACCGGAAGCGATGACGTGCTCGACGCCGCCTTTCGCCGCTGCGGAGTTCTGCGCGTCAATCGCATCTCCGATCTTTTCTATATGTCTGAGACCTTGGGAAAGCAACCTCGACCAAAAGGTCCCAGGCTCACGATCGTGACCAATGCGGGAGGACCGGGAGTTCTTGCGACCGATGCACTAGCGGCCATGGGTGGCCAACTCGCGCAATTGTCCAAAGAAACAATCAAACAATTGTCGGATGTGCTGCCTGCCGCCTGGAGCCACAATAACCCCGTTGACGTTTTGGGAGACGCACCAGCAGAGCGCTATGCCAAGGCGCTAGAGATCGTCGCGAAGGATCCGGCGTCAGATGGAATGCTCGTGATTCTGACTCCGCAGGCAATGACCAATCCTACGGATACCGCCGCGGCGTTAAAACCTTTCGCGCACGTGCCCGACAAACCCGTGATCGCGAGCTGGATGGGCGGCGATCTCGTAACCGAGGGAAAACAGATTTTGCGCGACATGGGGATTCCCGACTTTGGGTATCCCGATACAGCCTGCCGCGTCTTTTCATACATGTGGCGATACAGCGAAAACTTGCGCTCGCTCTATGAGACGCCGTCACCGGCGACAATCATGGAAGAAGGTCCTGCGCATCTGGCACAGGCACGG
>JAYWEN010000263.1:0-8973 GCA_043779245.1 Elusimicrobiota bacterium
TGAGATTACCTTTGTTCTGGAGATTGGATACGGTGCGCAGGTTATACCCCGCCATCGTGAGAGTGGTTCCCGTACTGATGGTGAGGGAGTTGATAGAAACAGCCGTGGTCAAGGTGGGTTGCGTAACCGCGGTTGAAAGAATCACTGCATCATCAAGAGAGCCCGGCAAGCCTGAATCCCAATTCAGGCCGTTCATCCAGTCTGTATTTGAACCGGTGGCCGCGCCACCGATCCAGTTGCGCGTAGGACCGGCACTCCCGATAAAGTTCCAGTTTTTGTTGCGTCCATTGTCGCTGGAGTTGGAGGTTTGAATTTGGAGTCCCGGACGAGCATCCGAATCATCGACGTTGACGTAGGTGACTGTATTCGTGCTCGTGTTGTTCAAGAACCAAGGGGATGATGCCGCGGTCGAATGAAATGCGATGGCGTTGCCCGCCGAACCCGTGAGAACCAGTGTAGCAATGGTCGCCGATGAAAGGGCTTGGAAGTAAACGGTGGTCGCTTGACCGAGCGATGCGGCGTTTATCGTTAATTTGGTAGCCGTAAAGCTGGAGCTGAAAGTTAGTCCGGTCGTCGATGTGTTGGAATCAATAATGACGGCGAATGACTGTCCACGGTTGTTCACCGTTTGCGGGGTGATGCCCTTCAGCGTCAATGTGCTGCTGTTGGCCACAAAAGTTCCGCCGTTGTTGAGCCACCCACCGAGGAGTTTGATTCCAAAGTTGCTGCCTGAATCCAACGTCCCTGCTGTCACTGTCACCGTGGACGTGACGGTCATGGAATCAAGCAGGGTCCAATAACCGCCGGTTCCATTGACAGTCACACTGTTAAATGGACTGCCGCGGCTTGTGATGGTGTTGCCACTATTGAGCCCGTTGAACGTCACTGTGCTTGCACGGGCGGTAAATACGCCCCCATTATTGAGCCAGTTACTGCCGACAGCGATATTACAACTGTTGCTGCCGCAGTTGGCTGAGCTCGAATTGGCATCCAGAGTGCCTTTGGCGAGATTGAGAATATTAGTAGCGGTCATGCTACTCTGCAATGTCCAAACCGCGCTTGCTCCTCCACTAAAGGTCAGGTTGTAAAATGAATTTCCTCGAGGATCGATAATTTGGGTAGTCAGGGCGGTGGTAAAGGTGACGGTGCTCGTTCGATATTGGAAGGTGCCGCCGTTAGAATTCCAACTTCCTCCGACTGAAATATCGCAACTTCCCGTCAAGTTGTAACAATTGGACGAGGACGCATCTAACGTTCCCTGGGCAATTGTCATCGTGGAGGTCACGGTCATGGAGTCAGAAAGAATCCAGGTTCCAGACCCGCCAAAAGTGAGGTTGTTAAATGCGCTCATGCTGGATTGAATCACGTTGGCCGTTCCCGCTCCGTTAAACGTGACAGTCGATGTATTAATGAAGGAACCGGCCGCATTCGTCCAGCTTCCTGAAACGCCGATATCCTTGCTGTTCGCGTTGAGAGTTCCGGTCGTGATGGTCAGGTTCTCGTTAATGGTTAACGAGGTTCCGACTACTACAAAGACTCCGTTGATTCCGTTCACAATTAGATTCTTATAGGTCCACGTAGAAAGAATAATTGAGGATCCACCGCTCGTATACGTGACGGTAGATCCGGTCAAGTTTACGGGTATGCTGGTCACGGTTTCTGTTCCAACAAGCACGAGATTGCCGGCATTGGTGAAACTTGAGAGCGTAATTCCATAACCGTTTAGGGTCAGCTGAGCTCCGCTATTAATGGTTAAGGTTGAAATCGTGATCGAGGCAGTTAATGTAGGCATCCGCGTAGCGGTCGACACGATCACGGCGGCGTCATTGGTTCCCGGAATGGTTTTTGAGTTCCAGTTGGCTGCGTTTGACCAATTTGTGTCTTGGCTACCCAGCCAAGTGAACTGCCCGAAATTCCATCCCTGGTTATTTCCGGAATCCCGCGAGTTGGTTGTATAGATGGTGTTTCCTGTCGTGGCGCTCGAATCCTGCACATCAATAAAGGAAACGGTTTGGGTTCCCAAATTCTTGACCCCCCAGGAAACACCATTGGTCGTAGAACGCAGGGAGACAGGACTGGCTAAACTTAAACCGGTTAAGGCGAGGTTGGTGATGGTGGACGTCGAGCCGGCCTGGAATTGAAGCGTTGTGGCCCGGTTGTTCCCCGAGCCGTTTACGTAGAGCTGCGAGGCCGAAAAGCTGGATGTAAATACAGCGCTTGTGCCAGACGATGTATTGGAATCGATAATCGCCGCAAAGGCTTGCCCGTTGTTGTTGATCATTTGCGCCGCAGAGCCCGACAGGGTCAACGTCGAGGTACGAACGACAAAATTACCTCCCGTGTTCTGCCATCCGCCGCCCAATTTAATCGGCAAGGATCCGGTGTCGAAGTATCCAGACGACATCGTCATGGTTGAAACGACAGTCATGGAATCTTGAAGGGTCCAGTATCCATTGCCGGATAATGTGACGTTGGGGAAACTGTAATTATTGCTACGAATCGTGAATGAAGAGGAATTTCCATTAAATGTGACGGTGTTTGTACTCGGTAAGAATATTGTGCCCGTATTGATCCAGCTCGAACTGACCGTCATCGAATAGGTGGAGGCGCTGAAATCAAATGTGCCGCCGGTGAGTCTTAGGTTTTCATTGACCGTAGGGCTACCAGTCGGTCGAAATGTAGCAGCACCGATAATGGTCAGATTTCGATAGGTCCAGCTCGAATAAACCACGGGGGACCCGTTCGGAGCGTTATAGGTCACCGTTGAACCGGTCAGATTGGTCGGGGCGTTGGTGACCGACTCGGTACCTCGGACAACAAGATTTCCCCCGTTGGTAAAGCTCGCCACGGTCACTCCATATCCAGAGAAATCCAAGGTATTTCCGGAGTTAATGGTGATGGTTGACGTCGTCATAGAACTTTGCAATGTCCAGTAGCCCCCCCCACTGAAAGTCGCATTACCGAATGTTTGCACTCCTGCCTGAACTCCCAAGCCTGTGCTGGTGCCATTGAATGTGACCGTGCTTGTGCGCGCCGTGAAAAGTCCGCCTGACGCCAGCCATCCCCCACCTACTGTAATACCGCAGCTCGTGTTGGAGCAATTTGAGATGGAGCTATCGAGGCTTCCACTGTTCATAGTCAATGTTGATAAAACAACGAGAGAATCCTGCAATGTCATCGTGCTGAATCCGATGAAGTACAGGTTATTGAAATTGTTTCCGTTCGATTTAAGAGTCTGCGGTGAGGTTGGGTTGAACGTTACGGTACTGGTTCGAACGTTGAACGTTGTTCCTGTATTGGTCCATGAACCTCCTACCGAAATGTTGCAGCTGGCGCCGCTGCAATTGTTCACACTGGCATCCAGCGTTCCGGTGTTAAGGGTCATCGTGGATGTTACCGTCATCGAATCTTGCAAGGTCCAAAATCCGGAGCCAGTGATCGCAAGGTTGCCGAAAGAATTGGTGTTCGACGTGATTTTTTGGCCGGACGACGATCCTGTGAACGTCACCGTGCTCGAGCGGGGCGTAAAACCTCCTCCGTTGTTTAGCCAGCCGTTGGCGACCGAGATATTGAAACCGTTGGAATCGAGAGTTCCTTTGGTGAGCGTCATGGTGGAGGTGACGGTCATTGAACTAAGGAGTGTCCACGTTGGGGGACTGATCGATCCTCCGGCAAAAGCGACGTTGGTGAAATTGCTACCGAAGGGATCTATGTTGGCGGCTCCGGAAGTTGCATTGAACGTCATGGTGCTCGTTCCGGGAATGAAAATTCCTGTATTGGCGATGAAATGTTTTCCGACAGAAATATCGCAGCTGTAGCTTCCGCTATAACAATTCGCCTGCGAGTTGTCGAGTGTTCCTGAACTGATGGTGAGACTGTTGGTGACGGTCATGGTGTCTTTATTCACCCATGATCCGTTCACGGTTCCGGTCGAATTGATATAGAGATTGTAGAAGGCGTCTCCGCCATTCGTGATATTTCCTCCGTTCGTATTGAAAAATGTGACTGTCCCGGAGCGTGCTGTAAACAGACCGCCGAGATCTTGCCAGGTTCCGCCGATTCTGATCGGACAACCATTTCCACCCACACAACCAGTGCCCGCGTCCAGTGTCCCGGCCGTAATAGAGATTTGGTTTGTGACCGTCATCGTATCGACGAGGGTAAAACTCCCGGCACCATTTATATCCAATTGATAAAAGTTCACACCATTGGACGTAATGGTTTCGGTTCCCGATCCATTGAATTTAATTTGTTTTGTGGAGGCGGTCAGTACGCCTGTTCCGCTCCCATTCCAGCTTCCTCCGACAGATATCGGAGATTTCGAATTGGTTAAACTGAAAGTGCCAGCCGAAAGAATCACGTCGTTGCTGACCGTAAGCTGGCCTTGACCGCCGGCGCCGAAGTTGACTGTTCCACCGGTGACTGATAACGAGCTCACCGTGACGACGCCGCCACTCGTGATCGTCAGTGTTCCTCCGGAGGCCGTGAGGACTCCGTTGACATTAAAAACGGTGGGTGATCCTGAAACGGTCAACACGCGGGAACCGATGGTAACGTCTCCAGTCACAGTGACGTTTCCTGGGTTTCCTGTCACGGTCACGGTACGTCCAGCGGGATACGTCCCAGCAATTGTTATCGCGGCGACTGCGGTGCTTACATCGATAACGCAACTGGCTGTTGCGTTCACGTCGAAAAGGATCGTGTCGTTGGGTCCTGGGGTTTGGCCAGCCGCGATGGCGGGGTTCCAGTTTGTTCCTGGCGCGTTGGCAAAGCTGGTACTTCCAGTTCCTTTCCAGGTGTATGTGGTGGCGAAGGTCTGCGCGACAAAGTAAAGCAATACCGCCACGCTAGCGCAGGCGGCGCTGAGAAGACGGCGGGCTAGAATGTGCCTGTTATCGGCCATTCGTTCCCCGTGTGGTGATGGTTAAGCTCGCGATGAAGTTCGCGTCGACCATTAGCTGTGTTTTCTCCCGCAGGGTCCTTGGTGGACAGGATGAAGCAGGCTTTGGTCGTAATACAGCTGGTCGTCTGTGGCCAGATATAAGCGAATGAGACCACCGCTTTGAATCGTTAACTCTGGAAAGCGATAGTTGAAAAGTTGTCCGTCGGTTTGAACGGTTAGCGTGTCGTTTGATTGCAGGACTAAATCTCCGTCGCCTGTCGCGGACGCCGCGAGCGTGATCGAAAGCGGAAAACGTGTGGAGGCGAGTGATTGTTTTTCGGCTGGGATAGATGTCGGATAATTTCTGAAAGGGACGAGTATCTCCGTGTGGAGGGGTTGGGGTTCGGCGCCGGGGCGAAGGCCTTCGAGAACCACAACGCCTCGCGGATTCTTCAGTCGTGCCGAAATTGAAGCGTCTTCTGAGCCGGTCAACGGTAGAGCGGTCGGGCGAGCTTTGATAAATGCGCAATCCTCTGTGATTCGCATTTTGATTCGAGTTTTAGCGGCGGCGCTGTAATCTAAATGCATGCCGTGGATTTGTGAATCATGGCCGCGGACGAATTGAGTTTCATCGGCGGCGAGAACGGTAATAGTCTGAAAGACGATGCAAAACGCGATGATCATCGCAAGGCTATCTATATACGCGCATGCGCGCGCGAAACAGAAAAAATTCTTTTGGCCTAAAAGTTTAAAATTCATACCTCTCCTCTGCGTTGATTTATCAACCAAATGTGCAATCTGTTTACAGGCAGTACTGCCCGCCGTCAATGGGAAATTCACCGCGATTTTTGGAGCAGCTTAGGGCTCGCGGTGAGGGACGGCGGGCAAGCAAGGAATTAACAGCGGGGGTTGACCGTAAGAGGCTTGCGTTGGAGTGAAAATGTGGTGAGTAGCAGAAAAGCGGCAAAAGTGCCGACGGAAAAAGTTATGCACAGCTTATCCACATTGTGCACAACGCGTCTAGAAGGCGGAAAAAAGACGTCCAAAACGAGCTTGAATAGTACCGAGCATCTACACAAAATCGACTTGTTTAATAGATGCGAAATTGAATCTATCCAATCCAAAACCTGGGTCACGGAATGGGGGGTGGCGAAAACGCTTAAGTTTAAGAGGTTTTCACGAAATAATGTTTGAAGTTGTTGTTCCGCAAAAGGGGTCGGGATTGGACGATTTTGGCCATCTCTCGCGTCCAAGTCGCTTGTAACGGGCGTGGAGTTTGGCAGTAAAAAAGCGGTTCCTGCCGCTGGGACGCCAGTGGATTGGCGACCCCCCTTGAAGAGGGCTGCGACAAAAATCGCGCATAAAAATAGATAGAGAAGAGTTTTTTTCTTCATTGTGATTCGGTAACCCCTCGAACCTCCACCTTGCAGGCGGGTGGGTCAGGTAGCTTTGCGTACTCACCCCAGTTACCTGGGGGATGCCTTTATCGTCGACAGCATGCAAAGAACAGACAACGGAACTTCTTGTGCGAGTCTAGCCCTGCCTCACCAAAGCGTCAAGGTTTAAACCAGCCTGTAAACAGATGTGAAGGTCTGAGAGGGTGGAAAGGATTCATAAAATGGACTTCTTTCAGGTTTCAGTTCTCTGCTTTCCGCGGTCTCATTTCCAACCCTAAAAATGAAATATTTCAGAAAGAGCTACGCTTCATGTGCTGCCTGCCGATGGCGCTCCGCTCCCAATTCCCTATCCTGGAGCTTCTTTCGAACGTTTCGAAAGAAGCTCCACGTTGATGCTTTCGAAGCGTTCGAAAGAAGCACTAGGCTTGTTCTTTTGAACTGTTCGAAAGACGCATTTTGAACTGTTCGAAAGACGCAATACAATGCATTTGTGGGGCCAAAGAGTAGAAACAAGAGATGAGAAAACTGGGAACTGAGAGAAGGGGCTAGGAGGAGACCGACGTATAACGGCGGGTGGCAAAACGCCAGAAGTACAAGCTTAATGCGAGGCTGGTCGCAGACATGAGCAGCGCATGGGCCAGCCAGACCGGCTGAAGCTTTCCAAGGAAGGCTTTGGCGGGGAAACTAACCATTACGGCCACGGGAACGATAAATGTCAGGATTCCCCGCATCGGCGCGTCATAGATGTCCGATGGGAAGCGCCCCAGAGTCATTAAATCGCGGTAGATCCAGATGGTATTTTCGAGCTCTTGGGTCAAGACGGCTAGTGAGGCGACCGCGATGTGGATCGCAAAGGCAATGACGAGTCCGTTCAAAATGAGGAGACTGTACTCGAGCAAACGAAGGACTGAAATCCCGCCCGGGATTTTTGTCAGCACATAAAAGGTGACGTAAAAGACGGGGCCTATCGTCACTACATCCAAAAAATCGACGGTGTGAAAGGCGACGCGAAACAAAACGTTCGTCGGTTGAATGAGAAAATAATCGAAATCTCCCTCGCGAATGAGACTCCGGACGCCATAGATTCCTCGAAAAAATAATTGGGCGAGAATGTCGATGATGTTGAAGGTCAGAAAGAACAGTGCCACTTCAGGCAGGGTGTAGCCGACGAGCGCGTCCGTGCGTTTGAAAATGGAAAAGAGAAAGAACAGAAAAAAGGCAATCCGAACGAGTTTTCCCAAGAGGTAGCCGAAAGAAGAGAGAAAGCTTTCGGCCTGCACCATGAAGCTCATCACCGCAAGCCGACCCCAAATGCGCAAGTATTTCATGATCCCACCGCGCTGTAGTTCTTCATGCCTTTGCTCCAAACCCATCGCGCTAGGCATGAGATCGCTGCGATCCAGAACACCTGTGCGATAAACCCATTGATAATTTGCGCTGAATTGAGCTTCCCTAAGAAGATCTGAAGTGGGAAGAAGACCAAATAGGGGGATGGAAAGGTCTTAATGATCTGCTGCGCGAGCTTGGGCAGGACATCTAAAGGAAAGAATGCGCCGGCAGTGAATTCCAAAAACAGTTCTAAAAGAAAGCGTGGTCCCCAAGATTCGGCGGTCCAGAATCCCCAGCAACCCGTCATGAAGCTTAGGATAAAGTAGAGCCAGGTGGCGCCAACGACCGAGCCCAAGAACAGGAACCAGGATTGGATGTCGGCGGGCCATTGGAGCTTCACATGGAAGATCAAAATAAGCCCTAAAACTTCGATGATTGAGGAAACTAAATTGATTGATTTTTCAGCTAGATCTCGTGAAAGTGTGTAAACCATAAAGTTGACTGGCTTTAGCAGATAGCTGGATAAGCGTCCATGGTTAATTTCAGAGGCAATTTCTTCGGTACGAGTGGCAAAGACAATGCTCTTGAGGACGTTCATCCCTAGAACATAAGTGATCATCTGGGTGCGGTCGTAGCCGGCAAAGTGGGTGCGGTTCTTTAAGAGAGCCGACCAAAAGTAGTAGAAGCTGACCAAAACGACCAGGGCTCGGAAGCGTTCAACGATAAACGAGGCTCTGCGGGAGAGGCCTTCTTGCCAGTAAATGGAAAAGACGAACCAGTACTTTTTCATGCCGCGGGATTCGCGGTGATAAAGGCGCTGCGCATCGCTTCGGTCAGCGATTTATGGTTGGCTTGGAAGTCGGAGAGAGTCCCATCGAACACGATATGGCCGTGGTTGATCATGATGAGACGCGTGCAGAGTTCGGAGATATCTTCCATGTTGTGGCTCGTAAGCAAAACGGTCGCTTTGTAGCGGTGGTTATATTCCAAAATAAATTGGCGCACCTTTTGCTGCATCAAGACATCCAAGCCAATGGTCGGTTCATCCAACAGCAACACTTTGGGGCGATGCAGCAAGGAACAGGCGAGCTCGGCCTTCATGCGTTGGCCCAGCGACAATTTCTTCACGGGGACGGCGAGCAAGTCCTTGATTTCCAGCAAATGAGAAAGCTCTTCCACCGTTTCGTCAAACTGCGCTTTCGGAATTTCGTAAATTTCTTTGTTCAACAAAAAAGAATCCCACGCGGGAAGATCCCACCAGAGTTGCGTGCGCTGGCCCATCACCATCGTTAATTGTTTCTGGTACTCGCGATCGCGCTTCCATGGAATGTGTCCCAGCACTTTGGCGTCCCCGGCGGTCGGATG
>JAYWEN010000264.1:0-4871 GCA_043779245.1 Elusimicrobiota bacterium
GAAGCGGCTGTTTGGAGACATTTCGTTTGCAGGAACACACTAATATGGGCATCGCGCCTTAATTCCAAGAGTGTCCGGCTACTAGGTGTGTTGTGTCCACTCGTTCAACATTATTCCGTTTTTGGGAAGGATCTATTTGATAACGGGAATTCGGCAGCCGAGCACCGGTAGGCTGGACTTATGAGAAATTACCGCGTAAATGCAAAACTTTTCTACTGGCAGATGCTTGTCAATAACCGGTGAACTGAGGTAAGGATTACGATGTACAAAAAACCCCACAGCGCGCTGGGAGACGGGGCCCCGGCGAGTTCGTCGACGCGTTGCAATAGAAATTTCTTTTCTCACCTCATATTCTCATGATAATTTCTGCCATGAATTCACTTCTCGCTCTCTCTGCTCCCGGTTGGCCGGAAATTATGGTCATTATGTTTTTCGCGCTCATTTTCTTTGGCCCCAAAAAGCTTCCCGAACTGGCTCGCAGCTTAGGCCGAAGCATACAGGAATTTAATAAAGCCAAAGACGAATTTCATCGTGAACTCAATCGTCTCCCGGAAGATATAGCTGCCCAGCCTGCCCAGAACGAGGAAGCGACTATCAAACCTTCTTGAGGGTCGTTGAAGACCAGAGTAGTTTTTGGAGCTTGAATACAGCGTGAGAGAGTCTCCCTTTGTAGGGTTAGACAGAGATCCAAATTGGTTGGAAAAGATCTTAGCTGCCGGGTTCCTTCTCCTGCTGCTATGGCTGCGCTTTCATTTCGCCTCCCGATTTCGCATTGAGTCAGATGAAACGCAGCACCTCCATGTAGTGTGGGGTTGGGTGCATGGCTTTGTGCCATACCGCGATTTTTTCGACAACCACACGCCCTTTTTTCATCTATTATATGCTCCCGTGCTCGCGCTTTTAGGAGAGCGGGCGGAGATCGTGTGGTGGATGCGATTGTCGGTCTTTCCCTTATGGGCCTTCATTTTATGGCTGGTCTATAAACTCGGAAGCGACCTACACGGGAGGAGAGTGGGGATGTGGGCGGCCGTGCTGGCAGGTGCCCATACTAAGACGTTTTTTTATTCGTTAGAGTTTCGTGCCGATGATCTGTGGGCTGCTCTTTGGATGTTAACGTTTCTATTGCTTGTTGGCGGGGAATTGATAATACGTCGCGCTTTTTTGGGCGGCGTATTGCTTGGGATGACTTTCTGCACCTCATTGAAAACTGTCCTGCTGGCGGGCAGTCTGGCATTGTCAGCAACGTGCTATCTCGCCCTAATTTGGAAGTCGGGCGGGCGAATTAAGACTCGGGCATGCGTGTGCAGATTGTGTGCGATTCTCGGCGGTGCGCTGATTGTGCCCGCCCTGATTCTTTCGTATTTCGCACTTCGGGGAGCCCTGCCTTCCATGTACTATTGCATCATCCAGCACAACCTTGCTCCCGGTCTCTATTCGCCTCCCAAACAGGGAGCCAGGAGACTCGTTCTGCTGGCCGTGATGGTAGTGATAGTGCCGTGTGCTTATTATTTTTTTCAGGATCGGGATGGTAACCCACGGCGTGGGCCCCTTCTGGTATTTTTTACTACCGTATTTTACTTCTTCTTGCTGCGAAACTACTGGCCGATGCAAACGCATCAGGATTATTTACCATTCGTTCCTATGTTGATGTTGGCAGTTTGTCCGTGGATCATCGCCCTAGGCCAACGATTGCAACATATTCCGCGCTTGGGCAGAGCATTCACCCTTTTGCTGCCAGTATTCGCGTCGGTATTTTACTTGTTGCACTACAGATTGTTTCCAAATGTCCCGGAGCATTCTCCCAAAAATGTAGCCAAGTCACTTTCGTTGGTTTTGAAGTTGACGGAGCCTAGTGATTACGTTTTCGACGCCAAGGGTGAGACTGTTTACAGGCAGAGGCCGTATTACTTTTGTTTTGAAAACATCACGCGTTATCGCTTCGCCAAAGGGCTTTTGCAGGACGACATCGCTGAGCATCTTGTGAGAACCCGCACTCCACTGGTAAAGCGATTCAATATGCCTCCGAACGGTCGTGCCTTCGTGGACAACAATTACTTGGATATCGGCGATAGCTTCTCAGTTCTAGGCAAGTTGATTCGACCATTACCCTCGGCAGGAAACACATTTGAGTTTGAAGTGACTGTGCCAGAAAAATACGTGATTCTGGACCGAAAAGGAATCGTGAACGGAGAATTGGACGGCGTCCCTGTGGCTGGACCGCAGGAAATAACTACTGGGCCACACCGCTTTACAGCCACCAACTCCGCTGGCACCCTCGAATTGGTTTGGGCACGCGCTTATCAAAAAGGTATTTTACCTGTAGCTTTCGCGAATGAGAAATAAGCACCCAACCCTGTGGGAGCCTAAACCGCTAAGTCGCATTCTGTATTTTGCTCCCCATCCCGACGATGAATCGCTCGCTGGCGGGTGCGTCCTCCAGCGTGCCGCTGCCTGTGGGGCTGAGGTGCGGGTGATTTTTGCAACGAATGGCGAGAGTAATCCGTGGCCTCAACGCGCGTTTGAAAAACGATGGTTCCTGAATGACGAAGTCCGCAGCCGCTGGAGTCTTCGGCGCCAACGCGAAGCTATTTCCGCGCTTCGAATGCTCGGTCTCCCGGAAACGTGCGCGGCATTTCTTGGGTTACCAGATCAAGGGTTAACTCAGCTGCTTAAACAAAAACCTCAGGTGCTGGCTGCACTTCTACGCCAACAAATCGAAGATTTTCAGCCAGACACCATTTTACAGCCTGCTCAAAAGGATCGGCACCCGGATCATCGAGCCCTTTCGCGGGCGATTACTCTCGGTGCGGCTCAGATGAAAATTGGTTATCCGCAGATTTTTGAATATTGGGTCCACGGTTCAACAGTTGTGTTACCCACTCTGACCTTAGCGCTTACCCCGGGGGAGATGGAAATCAATCGTCGCGCCATCCTCTGTCATGAGACCCAAATGCTGCTGAGTCGTCGCCGCTTTCTATCCTATGCAAGAAATGTGGAGCATTTCTGGGCAGTCACTCGTGGGTTGACGTGATTTGTTCACCACTCGAAGAGGACAGAATTATCCTCGATGATGAATTCGCCGCACTTTGCAGAAAATCTCCTTAAGTCTTCGTTCGGATAACCGTCCTAACCGTCCTAACCGTTGGCTTCCGGAGGCGACAGCCGAGAGACCAACAGGTGATGGCGATCAGCAGGTTAAAAAAAATCAGAAAGATAACATCCAGAATGTCGTCCTCTTGTTGGAGTAGTTCTTTTAAGGCATTGGAAATGGCATAGAGCGCAACTAGGAGCAAGAGCAAACGAATGAAGAGAAAAACGATGTGTTTCATCGGTGTAACTCCTCTTGTAAACCTCTGTAGGGAATCATCTCACTGGAGCGCACCGTGCGACGCCAGCGACCTTTATCCTGTCGCAGAAAACCTTGCGGAAAACCGACAATGAAAGTGGATAAGGAGATGAACCAAAAATACAATGGATAAAGTGGGGCGACGAGAAATAGCCACGGATAAATCCTCCACCGAGAAAGATCCAAGAGGATAGCGACGAGGAGTTGTAAAATAAAGAAAGCGTAGCAAATACCCGTATACAACAGGAAGTGACTAACGGTAGATGATAGGTCGAATTTTCCATTCAGGATTTCACCGGTGGTGGCCACTAGGCGAATGCAGCCAGTAAGCATCGAAGACCCCAGCCAGATGACGCCTAGTACCGTCAGGAGGGCGATAGGAAAATGGGTAGAACCTGGGCGAAGGGAATTGGAAAATTGTTCCCGGACCGTGCGCCCTAAGCCTCGGCTCCATCTGAGACGTTGCAGCCAAAGGCCGTGCCAGGTGGGGACTAATTCGACCAAAGCAATACAGTGACGTTCATAAGATGCCTTCCATCCCGCTCCCTGCAGTCGCCACGAAAGATCGATATCCTCAGCGGCAGTCGATTCATTCCATCCTCCCACCGCGAGCAATGCTTCGCGTCGAAAGGCAACGAAGGCTCCCGATACGGTCATCAGCCCTTGCCATTGATTTTCAGCGCTTTTGACTAAGCCGATCACCGCCAGGTAGTCGAGGGCTTGCATCAGTCTTGGGAGCGACTTGCAATCGACGGGCCATAGTTTTCCAGTCACCGCTCCTACGGCTGCGTCAGTGGTAAATCTACAAAGCAAAGCGCTGATGTCTCGTGTATGAATAACGGTATCTGCATCGAGGCAAAGGATCACCTCAGAGCAAGCTGCTTCCAATCCCACATTGAGCGCAGTTGCTTTTCCGCCGTTCTCCTCCAGGCGGATGACTTTGATCCAAGGTGGGAGACGGTCTATCTCGTCTTGATCCAGACCCTTCGGGCTACCGTCGTCCAGGAGGATGATTTCCTCGGGGGAAGGATAGGCGCTACTGATGCTAAGTGCGGTGCGCAGAGCCCCGTCATGTTCAGCGTGAAAGGGTATTAGAACGCTGTAGCTTGGAAGGCGCTGATTCTTCGTTACCTTAGAACGAGAACGAACAAATGTATCGAGGCCGTAGATGCACCAAAGTAGGCAGACGACCAGGGGATAAAGATCGATGTATTCCGCGATCGACTCAAAAGTCCCACTGGGCCAGTCACCCAAATCGGTAAATTCACTCCACCAATGTTCCACAAGCGTCTGGAGCAAATCGAAAACGTCAATGGTCATGGTAGTTTTGGTTGGGGACCCGGAGCAAGTAGGGAAAGAGTGTTGTCGATGGCGCTAAGAACATTGCTATCAAATGGATAAGCACTACGAAGACGCATCAAGCGCACTAGGCCGTTATCTTCCTCACCGTCGAGCATCTCCAAAGCAGCGCGGGAAATCTCAGCTTCTGGCTGATTGGCACTTTCAGGTTCCAGTTGAGACAAGG
>JAYWEN010000265.1:0-5617 GCA_043779245.1 Elusimicrobiota bacterium
GTGCGAGCCATACAGCAAAGTGATTCTCGTCCTATAGGTATTTTGTTGGCAGAGAAAGTGAGCGCTGTGGATCCGACCCAACATCTCACCCATCCCGCTCAATCGTTCCGTTCAATAGAGGAGGTGCTTTTTGCGCTCGAGGAAGGCTGGATCACAGAATGGCCTGAGCTGGCGGATGTCTCAGACGCGTTCCGTCCCCTGTTGGAGGAGACGTTCCGGGCCCAAAGCGAAAGGAATGCGAGCCGTCCGGCCAAGCCGGCATTCCGGGAACCGACCGATGAAGAACAGACGGCCAAATGGGCATGGAAAGGGTCGTGGCTGACCGCTAAACAGCAGGCTCTTTTAGCCAAGCGTGTCGCTCGGGCTTCCGCAAAAGAAGAAAGGGAAGATCTTAGACGTATACGCTCGCTAAGTTATCGTCGATACTGGAAGAAAATTAGGGAGGCGCTCCAGATTATCTTACGACCCGATCCCCTCGAACAATCCCCCCAAGTTTCCAAACCGCCGAAACCTTCAAAACCGCCGAAATCGCCGGTGATTCCAGAACCGGAGATCGATTTGACGCTCTCCGCAGAAGTGGTGGCGGCTGTGCCCGCGACCGGCGTAATCAAAACGTCGTCAAAAATAATTCAAAACAGGATCGGTACCGCTTTATCAAAGCTCGAGACTCTCCCTGAAACCCAAGCGAAGCCGTCGATCCAAATCCTATTGAAGGAGCGGAGCCACCTCACCTTCCATGACCTGGCACGAATCGTCCGGCTGTTCCCTCAAGGTCGCATCCTTGAAACCGCAGGACAAGATTATTTAGGAATCACCTTGCAGCGAAGGTGGGACGGAATCGACGATCTTTTGCGCCGCCGACTTTGTTTTGCCCTTACCCAGGCCGTCGAATCTTTTTACCTTGATGCCGCGCGATCAACCGCCATGCAACGGCCTTTTGTCTCGTCTCTGACAGAGAGAGAAAAAGAGCTCCAAAAGACAGGCACGCCTCCTGAGTCTTGGAAACACATGACACCCGTCGAAAGAACGAGCTGGGCTCGCATCATGGCGCAGACTATTAGTCGAGGTTCACGGCATGCGTTGCTCGCCCCGTATGCGGCCGTTCGAGATTCAGTGACGTTCTCTAGAGGTATATTCGTCAAGCACTTTCCCATGCGCAAACCCAGCACATTGGCTTTGTCGATAGAGCCCTCCATGCTCTCCGCTGAGCTCTTGCAATGTTGGATTTACATCCGAGCTCTTCGGCCCGAGACGCTCCTTTTTGTTGAAGATTTCATGAAGCAATTTGGGATGAGTAAAGACAGCTTTCTGGAAATGGCACGACACAACTCACGAAAGCTCGAGACCGTGTATTTAGCCAAACGATTCAATCTCTTTTTCAAAAACGGTCTGAATAAAGCCTCAGCGTCTGAACGAACGCGACTCATTAGGAATAGGCATGCCCAGATGGAGGGAAAAGTGAGCCGTGTTAAGGTTGCCAAATGGGTCGATACCTATTTATCCTCGCGACCAGTCCTCCCTCAACCGGATGGCGCCCTGAAAGCCTATTTTCACGAACAGAAAATGTCCTTGACGCTTTCGCCCGGTGATGTCCCTCTTCTGAGAGAAAAGGATGTGGTGCAAGACCTCCTTGCTCGTTTATCTCGCGACGCCTTTTCAACGATCGAGGAACTTAAATTTGAAGATTATTTGGCAGTGCATGTCCAACTGCCAGATCGCTCGGCCACTATGGCCTATTTTTATCGAGCGATGGACCAGTTAAATCGGCTTTTAGGGACAGGCTATAACACTCCTTATTTTATACGCATGCGGTACGGACTGGCTCCCGCGCTAATGAACTTGTCCGAGCTTAAGACAATCGAGGAATTTAAGGAGGCCATGGAGCTAAATGCACTCCCTGATCACATGCCTTGGGGACGTTTAAGCTTCGAACTTCAAAGGGAGTTTGTTTTGGAGCTCTCCCGAGAAACAGGAAAACCATTAATTTGGTTGGGGGATTCCGATTACCAAACGCCTCTGCCCCGTCTTTCAATGGGGCGAACGACCTTTACGTTAAGAAACTTTCATCTCTACTATCAAGAAATGAACCATCAAAAGAAATCAAAGTCCACCCCGTTTTATATCTTGGAATCTTTGGGAGTGGTAGACACTCGAGTCTCCTTCCGTCATCCGCTCGAAACCGTGCGTTCGGCTGCCTTGCTGAAGCGGGCGCTTAATGAAGAATGGATCACAGCGATCTCCTGGGGTTCCGTTCGATTTGGGTTGATTGACCGCTTCCTTCGTGAAGTCGCCGCCGCTGTCTCTGGAAGGACAGTCGAGACATTAACAGCAAGGCACTTTGAAGAAGTCCCGATTCCTAGCCTTTCTGAGAAAGCGGCAAACGGAGTAATCATCGGACCCACGTTGAGAGGGCTGTATGCTCATTTTGCAGCCAAGGCGCCTCGAGGCATACCGAAGCTTGCGTATTTACGAAAGCGAGTCCGTGAAGGACTCGAGAAAGAAAAAAAGAGAGACGCTGAGATGCGAGTCCGTCGGGGGGCTTAGGGGCAAGACTCTAGTTTATCCGCACTGCGAAGGGGATGTCGTGGCGGACGCGGGTGAAGGGAGCGGTTCTGTCATAAACGCTGATGTGAGCGCCCATCCACATGTAGGGCAGTTTGATGGCGTTCAGGCGTTCAAAGAGTTGGCCGGTTTCTTTGCGGTTGTATATAAACCCACGTTGGCCCAGTTCGCGTACCCAATAGCGTTTGGGCTGTTCATTCACATGGTGATGCCCGCCCTGGCCGGGTGGGGCGGCCGACAAAATCAGCCGATCGCTGAATTGCGTGATGTTTTGTAAGAATACGTCGAGATCTGTTTCAGGAATATGTTCGGCCACTTCGAGACAAAGCGCTAAATCAAAAGGCCCCCAGGGACTCTTAAAGGGGATTGTCAGGTCCTGGAGATGGATGGGGACCGAAAAGGCACTCGCGGACGGGGGCTGTACACCGTCGAGCGCCTGAACCACAACGCCGTTCTGCGCGAAGAGGTGGCTGTAAATCCCGCATCCGCAGCCCAGGTCGATGAGACGTTTGGGTTGATACGTCTCCTGCAGCACTTTCGAAATGATTTCTGCTGAGCGGATGTAGCGCTCGTGCGTGGGTCCCCATTCCTCAAAAAAGGAACGATCGTAGATGTGGTCAAGGTTTTGCATTGTGAGGCGACTGGCAGCCTGTGAGTTATCTTAACTCGGAAGAATTTCCCTAGCAATTGTTTAAAACCTCTTTCACACTCAGTGAACGGAGGATATATGGAGCTAACACTCTGGCAAGAACTCAAACAAAACGTTTTGGAGACCGTCGCATTCATCAAAGATCTGGATGACCGGGCGACTCTCGTTCTCGAAGAAGGCGCCGCGCTTGTTTGGGAAGACCTTCGCCGCTTGGCTTCAGAGACTTTCGGTTCCTAATTATACCCATGTGAAAAGTGAAGCATTCCAGACCCTCTTTTACCTCTTGCGGATAGACGCAAAAAGCGTTAAATCCGTACTGGTATAAAGGGGGATTTATGAATCATGACATGATGAATATCCAGATGTGGTTTGCGTGGCTGGAAGTGCCGTTTCTTCTGGGCGCTGTTGTAATGGCCTTTTTGACCGCTCGGTCTCTACGCGGGGGAGTCTTTGGAAGTGGAATGGCTCTCATTGCTTGGGGGTTATTGGTCATGGCCGTGGGCCACTTGCATATGCAAATTGAGCACTTAACCGGAAATAATTTATTCATGTTAATGTTCGGCCATGTGGGCGGTATGATGGCCTGGTTTACGGCGCTCATTGTCACTTGGCTCTTAACGGGCGCCGGCTTCTACAAGCTCTATAAGGCCAGTCGATCAAGCTAGTCGTGAATTTTTTTCGGCGTTTTTTCCCGCGAGGCCCGACCGACTCTGGGCAACGAGAGGCTGATCGTCCAGGGTTGATGGATGAACTTGTCGATGAGCTTTTAAGCCAAGTCGCGATCCCCTCCCGTGCCGTTACCTTGAAACGACAGGCTGAGCTGTTCAATAAACTCAGCGTTCGCGATCAAGAGAAGAAGCTCCCATCTCTCTATCTTCAGCTTCGCCGGTTTCTCATCGTGGAATCAGGTGGAAATCTTTTGAGCGAAACAATCGATGATCGAATTCGGGGGCGGTACGCCCCGCTGGTCAGGCAGCCAAGCTTCGGATTGCTCTTTGAAAAGCCTGCTCGACAAGAGACCCTTCTAGGGATTCAACTGCTCGAGGCAATTTTACGTCGAGCCATTCGCCTTTTGGGTGGGGGGTCTGAGCGGGTATATCAGCAAGCTCTTCAATGGCTTAGCGGACAGCCCTCTGTCGTCTCGGGCCCAATTCCTTTTTTACAGAGTACCCATGCGCCATTGGACGATAGCGAGTGGCCTGAATTTCTCAAAGAGCTTTTTCTCAAGTTCTGTGAGTCTATCCAGCATCCTTTAGGAGAAGAGGCCACTAGCCGGTTGGTTCAGAGCGCCTACGAAGAACTCGCCCAAGCTTACGCGGAATTGGATTCCTTTGTCTCCGTATTAGGAATGATTCCGGACCGGCTACTCGACAACGAGAAGTTACGTCTTCTGAGCCGCAACCAAATTGAAAAAGTGCTCTTAAGTAAAGTGGAACATTTAGAAAGAACGAACAGTGCTCTGATCGAAGCGCAGGCTGTTTCAGCGCGTAGTGCCACACAGCTCCGAGACGCAAATCTTCAACTTGCAGCGAGTAACGAAGAGCTCCAAAAAACGCTCCGTGTTCAGGAAGAGTTCACCTCCATGGTTTCCCATGAACTCCGCACGCCTCTCACCGCCATCGTAGGTGCGGCGAGTGTTTTGCAACAGCATGCCGCCGAAATCACGGGAGACAAGTGTCAAGGGTTCCTGAAGATGATTGTGTCGGAGAGTTGGAGACTTACGCGACTGGTCAGTGAAATTCTGGACTTGTCGCGGATTCAGAAAAAAGGGATCGCGCTGAACTACGAAACCCTCAAGATCCCTGCGATCGTCGCAGAAATCGTCAACGAAATGCGCGTGGCCCATCCCAAAAAAGTGTTTGAAATGCGATTTTGTCCCTCTGCACAGACGATCGATGGCGACCGTGATCGGCTGCGGCAGATTCTTGTGAATTTGATAGGCAACGCGACCAAATACACTCCCGACGGTGCCATGATTGTGGTAGAAACAAAATCCGAAAAGAAGTCCACTTTATTCAAAGTAGCGGATTCGGGTCCAGGAATACCGCCCGACCAACATGAGCGAATTTTTGATCCCTTTTATCGAACCAAAGACGCGATTAATTACAAAACTCCAGGCACTGGACTCGGTTTAACGATTACCAAAGCCATCGTTGATGCGATGGGCGGTCGGATCTGGGTCGCTAATCAGGAGCCGCACGGATGCGTGATGACTGTATCACTGCCGACTCAATTTCCCATCTCAAAAGCCGCCTGAAATAATCTCATCCATTTCTTGTAACGCTTCCAATTCCCTGGTGTCAGATTAAGTACTAACGCGGGGTTTTACAATGGAGATTACAATGAGAAAAATTAATACAACGAGAATGGCGATCGTGAGCCTAGCAATAGCGATGGGAAGTTCAG
>JAYWEN010000266.1:0-2680 GCA_043779245.1 Elusimicrobiota bacterium
GCCGAGGTGTCGATCGG
The DNA here is from genome assembly GCA_043779245.1 of Elusimicrobiota bacterium. Taxonomy (GTDB): domain Bacteria; phylum Elusimicrobiota; class Elusimicrobia; order 2-01-FULL-59-12; family 2-01-FULL-59-12; genus JANLWZ01. The sequence continues at coordinate 18 of JAYWEN010000266.1, forward strand.
CGCTGGCCTGAAACTTGTTCAAGAACATATCGCCGACAAAAACTTTCAGAATCCTGCATTCGATTTCGGTGTGCTTGTTTCCCCCATGGACGACTTGAATATCGGCCTCACTGTCCGGGATCTTTCGTCGGGAAAAGCGAATTTCTCGCGCGAATTTTTAGGGGGCGCCTCCTATACCATTTACCACGCACTAACCGGGGCATTTGCTTTGGATTATTCCAACGATGCACCTCTGCGCTACAGCTTCGGCAGTGAATATAAAATTCCAGAAATTGACGCGGCCATTCGGGCGGGATATCAATCGCACGACAGCTTGGACAGCTCCCTCGACAGCCAAATACCTGTTTTCCGCAAAGCTTCGATCGCGGGGCTTACGATGGGCGCAGGTATCGGCTACAAGCCTCCGCCCTTTCCAACCCTTCGCTTTGATATCGACTACGCCATGGCGCCTTTCGGTGCTTTGGGAATCAGCCACACCATTACATTAAGGGTCAAATGGTGACGCGGAGCCGATCAGGCCAAAGCACGACAGAGTTTGTCATGATACTCGCTATTTTTACGGCGATTGGGATTCTCATCATGACCCAAATGACATCGGTGGGCAACAATGCCATCGGAACCGGTGAGCTTCAGGCAACCAATGCCGTGAAGAATGACTGATTCGGCTTTCCTTACCGCTCACTCTCGATTTCGATCTCTCCTTCTTTACAGTCTTCTCCTCGTTCTACTTCTTATCGTAGGCAACATTTGCCAGCAAGGCGATTTCAATATCTTTTTCACCGCTAACCGCCAATTCATTCACCGGCTTAATTCTTACGAGCCTTCGCTTTACTGGCAAACCAATGGACTTCCGAACTCCCCGTTATCATTTCTTTCGGCCGCCCCGGCATGTTTATTGCCTTTTTCCGTAGCCATTTCCGTCTGGGATGTTATCAGTCTTTTACTTTGGGCCTCTTCCGCGTTTCTATGGGTGAGAATTTTATCCAACACAAACATGGGTTTCGACGAGTTCACAAAAATAAGCGCGGCGACGGCGATCGCGCCTTTGTATTGGGCCATAGGGTCACATCAAATGATTTTCCAAGTCCTTTTTTTTGCGTCGCTCGCGTGCTGGCTTGTCCACCGCAAAGGGTCTTCCTTTTGGGCGGGAATGTGTACGGGAGCCATGCTCATGAAACCGCACTTGGTAGCCCTCTTGGCCATCGCTCTCTTCGCGAAAGCGGATCGCAAAAAAACTTTTATGGCGGGAGTGGCGTTGTCGATGGTTCTTCCACTGGCTCCCTTTCTGAATACATGGCGTCCGACGTCCGATCTTCGCGACTGGAACACGGCGCTCCGACGATACCGATCAGAAGTCTTCTTTGCCGACGAACAAGGACTTGTCGCACGGACCATTTCCGTCACGCGCTCAAACTTGGCTGGACACCCTATTCGAAAGACGGGAGACGCGCCCGGACTCATGATTCCCGCCTCGCTTGGAGAAAAAATATTTCGTATGAAGATTTGGGCCTGGGCGCTGGGCACGGGACTTTGGATTTTTTGGTGGTTCAAAAATCAGCACAGGCCTGATGGTGAACTTTTTGCCATCACGCTAGCGTGGGGCTTACTCTTGAGTGTATACAGTCATCTCTACGACGATTTGTTGTTGCTTCCTTTGGCTCTTCTCGCGCTCCAACAATTACGGAAACGTTGGGATATTCTGAACCTGTATGGACCCCTGTGGGCGATACAATTATTCTTGGCCTGTGTACCGATAGTCGCCTACAAGGAAATTCGCTGGCAACTGGAAGGCTGGAGCGCCACAGCCTATGTCATTACGTTGGGACTCATCATCCACCTTATCCAATCCAATGAACAGGTCGCACCAAACGCTTAAGTCCTCCTACGGGGAAAAAATTCGCCAAGATCCGACGAGGCCGTTTGGTCTCGCCATGACCCTCCTCATCGCGGTGGTCATAACGGTCAGTTATCGCAGAAATCATCACCTCATCTTTCTGATTCTAGCGATACGGTACTGGGTAATGTCCGTTTTTCTGTCCATTAGGCTTCCCGCTGAGGCTCCGACCTTGTGGCATCACCGCTTACTCGCTTACGTTTCTAAATGCATTCCGGCGCTATATAACGGACCGGCCGGATGGTGTACCCCGCTTCTGCGCCATGGCGCTCAAAGCCTGATTCTTTCGGGAGCAGTGCTTTCGACCCTAGCGCAGATTAATTTAGGTCGACAATTCGGAGTCTCTCCGGCGAAACGAGGAGTCGTGTGTCGAACCGGATTGTATCGTTGGGTGGATCACCCCATTTATTGGGGCTACTTTCTAGTCGAGTTGGGAGGCGTTTTCTTGAATCCGCATAACGCATGGGTATTTGCGATCTCGATGTCATTGCTTTTCGTAAGAGCCAGCATAGAAAACACTGTCATTAGAACATAAGAATTTTCCCTTGATTTAGTCGCGTTTTGGATGAAAAATTAACCGTGAATTAACGTTCCGTTAACATATTTGTAATAATCGAGCCCCATAATAGAGTAGGTCTTATGGGGAGGCCCAAAAGACCCAAGGAGGAACGCAAATGAAAAGATTAAATCGCCACGGACAAGGCGCGACGGAATACATTGTTATCCTCGCGATCATCATTGCAGCGGCCATATTTTTTGGATCGAAGTT
>JAYWEN010000267.1:0-3982 GCA_043779245.1 Elusimicrobiota bacterium
AACTACATACGCAACACTCCCGCAAAAAATCGCGCGAAAATAAAGGATATCGCCGCGTCCTTTCAGGAGGCGGTCGTGGACGTGATAGTTAAGAAGACAGTCGCGGCAGCCAAAACGCATGACTTGAAATCAGTAGTGATCGGTGGCGGCGTAGCTGCGAATCGACGACTGCGAGCGGTTTTTAAGGAAGCGTCACGCACCCAAAAATTGTCAATCTACATGCCAGACCTTTCTTTCTGCACTGACAACGCTGCGATGATCGCCGCAGCCGGCTTTTATAAACAGCAGCAGGGGTTTGGACTTCGTGAGCCGCTTCAAGTAAATCCCAATCTCGAAATTGAAAACTGGACGCGAGTCTAATGGCTTGGTTCGCTAAACCCGAACCTCATCGCATCACGCGCCAAGGATTCCCAGAAGCCATCTATTGCCCAGGAAAAACAGAACCACAAATTATTGAGATCTTCCGCGCGTTGATGAAAGGGCCGGGACCTGTGTTGGCCACGCGAATTAATTCACAGGTAGCCAGAGCCTTACTCCTCGAATTCCCTCAAGCCAAGTATCACGAGCTGGCGAGACTCGTCATTGCCAAGCCTCAGAAAAAAACGGGCCGTAAAAAAGTCTGCGTTGTGTCCGCGGGGACGGCGGACTTGCCCGTCGCCGAAGAAGCGGCTTTCACGGCGGAATCTCTTGGCAGACCTGTCGTGAGACTTTATGACGTCGGGGTCGCAGGGATTCATCGGCTCCTGGCTCATGAAAAAACACTGAAAACGGCGACAGCGATAGTTGTGTGTGCGGGGATGGAAGGCGCGTTAGCCAGTGTGGTGGGGGGGCTCGTCTCCTGCCCAGTGATTGCAGTCCCGACGTCTGTTGGTTATGGAGCTCACTTCCAAGGGCTTGCGCCGCTTTTATCGATGCTGAACTCCTGTGCCTCCAATGTCAGCGTCGTAAATATTGATAATGGATTTGGCGCTGGGATCATCAGTTCGATTATCAGTAAGCCTTAGCCAAGGGCAGAATCTCCGTTTGCAGGCAACCTGACCGAAAAAACAGAACCTGATCCTGGCGTGCTTTTGAGCGAAATCGACCCGTTATGCGCTTTAACGATTTGTTCCACTATCGATAGACCGAGTCCGACGCCATTGGTTTTCTGATGAGACATGGAAGACATGCCTCGATAGAAACGTTCAAAAATAAGTTCCTGTTCCTCAGCCGCAATGCCTAACCCTTCGTCCGCCACTGAAAGTACGACGTCTCGATCTTCTCTTTTTAGAGAGACCGTAATATGAATCCGATCGGCTGGCGAATATTTCACGGCGTTATCCAACAGGTTTAAGATCACGCGACCAATCGCCTCTCGATCCATTTTGACGCGAAAAGGATCTTCTGATTTTTGAAACGCAATATCTAAATGCTCTTCAGGATGCATGCGGCGACATCGATCGATCGATTCCGATATGAGCACGCTCAGATCCGTCGGTTCCATGCGATAAGGTTGTCGATTTTCAAGCAGACGCGAGAAATCTAGCACATCGTCGATCAGGACTTTCAAACGATCCGTTTCTTCGGCCAGGATTCCATAATATTCTCCAACCTGCTCTTTTGTTCGGTGCGAACCCAGTTTAAGACGTTGCCCAATTAGGCCAATGATAGAGAGGGGAGTCTTAAGTTCGTGAGAAACGCTCGCCACAAATCGGGATTTAAGTTCGGTGAGCTGAAGCTCTCGGGTCACGGCGTGCCAAGTCGCATACAGTGCAACCAGGATGACGCACACTGCCAAGATCACGACAGAGATGTAGATTCGACGCCTGCGCGAGGCCAGGCGCTGCACAGGCATATCGGTGAGTTGTCCGACCTCGAGGCTAACATTGGGAAATGTCACGGGGATGTACGAAGAGAGCGGGTAATAGTGGTTCCCAGGATCTTGATGAGATTTAAGAATGTTTGTTTCTCGGAGCCGGAGACGATAGGCAGCGTGGGACGCGCCTGCCAGTTCGTCTAATGTGCCTCCGATCTGAGCCCAGATTTCGCGGCAGGAGATCTCAGCAATCACCCACCCTATTCGGCTTCCCGTGAGCGGATCAATAGTCGGAATTACCCATAACCCCCGATTAATATCCGGGCTTTCAAAAATAAGGAGCGGCCTCGTTGTGGCTTGATCGCGCATCACGATGCTAAGGATCTCGCCCCAGCGCGAGGCCACGAAGTTTCGCGCCTGGGTCGCAGCACTTTCTTTAAAGCGCCAGGAAGAGTTGAGCACAGAGAACTGGTGATGATCTGCAGCGCTCATTGATCCACCCAATTCGGCCAAACGATCTTGAAGTGTGCGAGCAAAATACTGCTCATTTTCCCACGAGATTTTCCAATGTCCATTTAACATATCTTGGTAGACATTGAGCGCCGTGGCAATCGCTAGGGATCGCCGATCCTCTTGAATTTGGAGATCCATAATTTGAAGCGCAATTAAAAGCCCAAAAGGACGGCCGCGCTCGTCAGGTTCCGCAGAGTAACGGGAGAGAATTTCTTGATAAAGAGCTTCCGCCTGGTCTTCAGCCCCCTGTTTGACCAAACAATTGGCGGCGAGCAGAAGAAATTTAGCCTTCCAGTAAGGGAGAGGCACCTGACGCGCAAGCGCGCGATACTCTTCCTCAGCTCGCGCATAATCGTGGTCCTTGAGCTCCGCTCGTTCCGCGGATAATTGGCTTTGATGGAAACGAACCTGTAGAAATGGAAGCGAACGTTCTTCTTGCTCGGGTCCCTCGCGGATTGGGTAAACCAGATGATGTTCAGAATCAAGAATAATAAGGAAAGAAATTCCCGCTCGCTTGGGATTGATATTCGACGGGACAACTGTTTCTACATACTTTCTCGAGGCCTCAAGAATAGCGACCGCTTGGTCCTGCATAGCTCTGAGCGTTTTCCCAACGCGTTCTTCGGATTCCGCCGCCAACAACCTAGTCTCTTCGCGAACCGATAAAATGCCCAGATACGCCAAGAAAGCGGTAGGGATAATAATCCCGACCATAAAGACAACCAACACCTTTGCCATGCCTTGACGCCAAATCTTCATAGAACAGGAGATAGTGTCTAAAATAACACGGACAGCCGTCTATCGATGATTTTTGGCTAAAATACTCAAAGATGATGAAAACCTACATCGACTGCGGTTCTGGCGTAGCGGGGGACATGTTGCTTGGAGCTCTCGTAGAGCTAGGTCTCTCAGGCACCGAGCTCGACCACGTTCTTCATCGAGCGGTTCCGTTTCGAAATTGGAAAATCGTTTTGAAACGAACGGAACGTCAGGGCTGGCCGGCCCATTCGTTGGAAGTTAAAGGGGACCGCTATTTTGGATCATCCTTAAAGATGAAGCAAACAATCGAAAACTCCCGCTTGCCTGTACCGGTCAAAGACACCGCTGCTCGCATTATCCAGCGCATGGTAAACGCCGAAAAAAAGGCCCACGCCGGTCAATCGAATGGTGAGTTCGACAGAGACGGACTCGGTCTTTTAGACACGATGGTGGATGTCCTGGGAAATGCTTGGGGGTTTTGGAGGCTTGGTCTAGTCGAGGTGACGGCGTCATCCGTGAATACCGGACGTATTGCTCCGGCCTCCAGTCAGTTGTTGAAGCACTTTGAGATTCCGGCGTACGCGACTCAATCCCAGCATGAGCTTGCGACCCCCACCGGACTGGCAATCTTATCGGTTCTGGCTTCTAAATTTGAACCGATGCCAACCATCCGCATGGCTCAAGCCGGCTACGGTGCGGGTCTGAAAGATATTCCTGGAAGGCCAAATGTGTTGGCCATTTATAAGGGCGAGGTAGGAACCCGGGTTTTAGCTCTTGAGCCGGTCATCGTTTTGGAAACCGTTATCGATGACATGGATCCACGACTGTATCCGCATGTGTCAGAAATGCTTGCTAATCATGGCGCACTCGATAGCTGGTGGGTTTCGGCCGGAATGAAAAAAGGAAGGCCGGGCA
>JAYWEN010000268.1:0-3991 GCA_043779245.1 Elusimicrobiota bacterium
ATTTGCCGGGAGCTTATTCTTTTTTACAGAAAACGCGATCCTAAACCCGGTGAGGTCCAAATTCTGTGCGAGAAATACTTGGAATGCTTAGGCGAGGAAGTTCCGAGTAGTTCAGGTTATAAAGTGCTCCCTGGTGTCCAAATGCTTCTGGATAAACTCGCCGAGCAAACCGAAGCCATCGCGGGTTTGGGGACGGGCAATTTACAAGAAGGTGCCCGTATAAAATTAGCGCGTGCCAATCTCATGCGCTATTTCAGTTTTGGCGGATACGGATCAGATGCCGAAGAGCGACCGCTTGTGCTTCGCGCTGGCGTAAAGCGTGGCGAGGCCCTAGCGAAAAAAACATTTGCCCCGAAGGATGTTGTGGTGATCGGCGACAACATTCGTGATGTTCAAGCCGGTAAAGCGATTGGCGCTACAACCATTGCTGTGGCAAGCGGACCCATGACATTTGAAGAGCTCGCGGCGACTAAACCAAACTATGTTTTTAAAGATTTGTCGGATACAGCCAAGGTGTTGAGCGTTCTTCTCTCCTAATGTTTCTGCGCTTTGACGAAAATGAGAACACCGGCTTTGTCGATGATCGTGTATTTCAAGAACGATCCGAGCCCGCGATAATCAAAGAAGTTCTCCGAAGGCGGTCGGGAACAGATGTCTGGTGTGCCATTACCGGGTTGAACAGCCAAGGCCTTCCAGTTCCCGCGTTGGCGCGTAAGGTCGAGGACTCGGGTGAAGGAATGTGTTATCTTGTTTACGGTGATCGCTGGGGCCTCCGTCTGAAAGATCCAACCTGTACCGATCCGTGGTCTCTAACGGATCCCCATCAATGGGGTGAACCCTTCCTTCTTCTTCCTTCCAACGGTGAAGATCTGCGCCTATGATTGAAGTCGAGGGGCTCACCAAGCGATATGGTACGACGGTCGCGCTTGATCACGTCAGTTTTTCGATTAAGCCCGGCGAAGTGGTAGGTCTTCTCGGTCCCAACGGGGCGGGAAAAACCACGATGCTTAAAATGCTCACCGGATATTTGCCCCCCACGGAAGGTTCAGCGCAGGTTGCCCGACATGACATCCTTCATCAACCGATGGAGGTGCGAATGCGAATCGGCTATTTGCCAGAGACCAATCCTCTTTACGATGAATTGGCTGTCTTTGAATCTCTGGAATGGACGGCCAAGCTGCGTAGAATGCCCGCCTCCGAATATCCTGCCGCCATCCGCCGCGTCGTTCAGCAATGCGGACTTGCGTCGGTCGTCAGTAAGGACATCGCACATCTGTCCAAAGGCTATCGTCAACGCGTGGGCCTGGCTCAGGCTATTCTTCATGATCCCGAAATTCTTATTTTGGACGAGCCCACCTCGGGTCTAGATCCCAATCAGCAGCTGGAAGTTCGCCAACTTATTCACGAACTTAAGCAAAAGAAAACCGTTTTACTCTCGACTCATATTCTTTCCGAGGCGCAAGACGCCTGCGACCGGGTCCTCATCATTCATAAAGGAAAGATCGTGGCTGACGGGACGCCCGATTTGCTTCGGCAGAAATTGTCGAGCGGTCAGCGGGTGCTGCTTGAGCTCAAGGCGCCCGGGGCAGAAGCCAAGTCCGCTTTGATCGGGATCCCGGGTGTTCATCAGGTCATGCTTCAGAGAGAGTCTGAATCAGGTGCGGTATTCGTGGTGGAATCCGGCGGAGCCGACTTGCGCGAAGCCATTTTCGAGTTAGCCGTGAAGAAGCATTGGTCGATTTTGCAGATGGCTCCTCATCAAACCAGTCTCGAAGACGTGTTCCGGAATTTAACACTCGGATGAACACCTCCATGACTCGTTCATCAGCCGTTTGGACATTGGCGCGCAAAGAATTGTCGATGATGGCCCACGCTCCAGCCACCTACGTCATCGGGGCCGTCTTTCTCTTGTTCACCGGATGGTTATTTGTCACGCCGCTTTTCCAGATGAACCAGAGTTCCCTCGACTCTTTCTTTCGGCCGTTGCCGTTGATTTTTACTTTTTTAGTTCCTGCTCTCACGATGCGGGCATTCTCTGAGGAATTCAAATCCGGCACGTTTGAATACCTGGCGACTTTGCCGCTGTACGATTATGAAATTGTTCTTGCGAAGTATCTTGCGGTTCTCGGGTTGATCGTAGGGATCTTGGCTTGCACGCTTGTCTACCCCCTCGTGTTGTTCTTCGTGGGTCGGCCGGATTCGGGTCACATCATCGGCACGTATGTGTCGATCCTGGGGCTTGCATCCTTCTATGCCGCCATCGGCCTCTGGTCGTCGACGCTCACGCGCAATCAGGTGGTGGCCTTTATTATTGGATTTTTCGTCTGCTTTATTTTCTTTCTTTTAGACCGCATGGCTGACTTACTCCCGGGTGTCCTGTCGAGCACGCTAAGACTTTTTAGCGTCGTGGACCATTTTGATGCGATGGCCCGCGGCGTGCTCGATACCCAAGATGTTTTGTTTTGGCTTTCCGGAAGCGCATTTTTCCTCATGGCTTCTCTGGCGATGGTTCAATCGAGGAAGTGGCGATGAGTGGGGACACCCTGACGTCGCGACGTCGGACGCTTGCTCTTTCGAGTGCGGCGGGACTGGTGATGATGGCTGTCATAGGTGTCCTCATTAATGTGCTCGGACATTGGACCTCCTTTCGCTTGGATCTCACACATCAGCAAGCCTATTCTCTGTCTCCGGCGAGTAAGAAGCTCGTTAAAAACTTGAGCGATCCGGTTCTGATCAAAGCCTACTTTACGCCCGATCTTCCTCCACCTTACAACGTCTATGAACGATACGTCCGCGATCTTCTGAATGAATACCGCGCCACGTCTCGAGGAAAGCTCCGCTATGAGTTCGTTTTGGCCTCGCCGACTCCAGACTTTGAAAGGAAAGCGAGCGAGGCCGGTCTCATGCCCATTCAATTTGAGCAGATGGGGTCAAATGAGTTTCAGGTCAAGCGCGGATTCATGGGGCTCGTCCTGTACCACCTGGATAAATCCGAAGTGCTTCCGATCATCCGAGACGTGAACCAGCTTGAATACGATCTGACAAGTCGTATTGCTAAGATGGCCACCCGCTCCAAAAAGATAATTGCTGTATCCGTTGGACATGGGGAAAATGATTTTCGTAAAGGACAAACAAAACTCGTGTCTGACTTAAAAGAACTTTATGAGTTCAAAGACTTTGAGTTTAGCTCCTCCACCACGGCGTCGTTTCAGGCCGACGCCCTCCTCATTCTAGGGCCGAAGCAGAAGTTTGACGACAAGGCCTTGTGGGCGATCGACCAGGCCATCATGCACGGGATTCCGACAGCTTTTTTGTTGGACGCCAAAAGTCTGATGCTGAGTCAATTTTATGCCATGCCGCTTGACTCGGGCTTACGCGACTTTCTCAAACAATATGGCGTGGCCTTAGGAGATCGTTTGGTGTGTGACGCGCAATGCGAAACGATTGGCGTCACGCAGAATATGGCGGGTTTTGCATTTACCACGAAGCTTCGGTATCCGTTTATTCCACTGGTCGACCATATCATGGCGACTCATCCCATTGGCCGCGGATTGGATACGGTAGGCATTCCCTTTTCCACGACGGTTGACCCTCTCTCCATTTTGCCCGCGGGAATTCACTTCACGCCCATTCTTTACACCACAGCCAAGAGCTGGTTAACCAAGCCTTCGGCTTACATGAGCATCGCCCCGACGAGCATTCCAACGCCGGCTCCTGGCGAAGATCACGGACCCTATTCCATTGCGGGATTGTTCGAAGGTGTTTTTACGAGTGCCTACGCTGGAAAGCCGTCTCCAGTTAGGAGTCAAGAAGTAGTGGCCGCCAGCCCCAAAACTCAGATTTTCGTGCTGGGAACGTCGCATGTGTTGGATGTTTCTATGCCTGAATTCCCGGGGGATGACGCGTTCGTCAGTAATTTGCTCGCTTACTTATCCAAAGACGATACGTTGCTTGGCATTCGGGCCAAAGGTGACATCATTCGACCGCTCAA
>JAYWEN010000269.1:0-2987 GCA_043779245.1 Elusimicrobiota bacterium
TTTCTCGATCGGCGGCTTCGGCGGAAAGATGATAAATGGAGCGCAATCGATGCGACATCGCGATCATTTGACTCGTTTCAGCCACCGCTTCGCTTCTGCGCAGGGTGTCGGCCAAGGAGTAATTTTGCGCCATCTCTAAGGTGCCCGTGAGCGTGGCTTGGCGTTGCGATGAATTTAATTTCTTCACGCCTGCTATAGGAGCCGCCGTCTGGGCCATCTGTTTACTGACCTCGGCTAAATCCTGCAGAAGAGTAAACGACCCGGCTGGCGTCCTCTGCCAGAGATCGGCTGTTTGAAAGAAATTCTCGAAGAGATTCTTGGAATCAATGTTGGGGATAGGAACAGACCGGACCATCGCGACGCGTGCTTCTTCCATGCGGCGAGTCGCGGCCTGAGCGATTGTCTGGAAATCCGCTAGCCGTCGTGTCTGTTTCAGCCGGGCCGCGCGAGCCGAAGGTGTGTCCGCCGTGGAAAGGGGCAACGAGGTTACTGCAACTAATTCACGAGGCAACTTCTCTTCGAGCTTGGCGCGACGGATCACATTAACAATTTTGACCCGTATCTCTTCCATACGCGGATCCAAGTCATCGGGTTCTCCGTTATCTGTCGAAGCCGCCTGCAAAAATAGTTTTTGAGGGTTGAGTGCCGTTCGAGTAAAGGGCATGGCCAGAAGTGCAAATGGCTTGCCCAAAAGGCGACGCAGTCGTCCCCCGGACTTGGCTGGGGAAGGTGTTTCTGGCATGGGCGCGATGGGTTTGCGGGAATTCTCTTCGGCTTTGCGGCCCGCGAGATATGCCAAATATTCCATGCGCACTTGGTCAATCTGAGCGACGAGAGAAGGACCTTCCAAGAGGGGGGCAGTCAAGCCGGATTGCGCTTCTTGTTGGACCTTGGCCACGTCGCTTGCCCAAAGGTCAAAGGCGGCGGATTCTTCGGGTGTCATTTCGTCTGCGGGAATTGCACCTTTCATCGCGGCCTGCTGGGCCTGTTCAGCGGTCGTGGCCTGAAGATCATTTTGACTGACCACTTTTTGTTCGGGAGCCACTGGTTCTTTTGCGTCGTAGGCTTTTCGAGCATCCTGCAACCTCAAGTTCATGTAGGTAATCCACTGGTCTTTCTCCGAAGGTTGCGTGCTCGTCTTTTTCGGGACCTCGACGGCGATCGGAGAAGGCGGCCGTGGCAATTTCGTGATCGAAATATGATTGGTGAAAAGCGGCGTCACGCTTTGCGCGAAGAGTCCTACCGCCATCAAAGAAGCCAAGAGCGGGCGTCGGATGGGCTTCCAAAGTGCCCGCCAGAATCCGTTTTTCCATAGCGTATAGATGGCCCATAGAGAAATGGCCGCAACCGCCGTCCATAGAAGTTCTGGTCCGGCATTTTGAACCATATTTTGAAGATTCAAGAGCAATTGCTCGGGTTGGCTGAGCGGAGTTTGGATCATGTCAATGATTGGCGCAGTCGGCGCATGGGCAGTGAGCCCGATATTGATCGCATCGCCCGGATGGAAAAGGGACGCTTTCTGTCCGGCGGCAGTCGCCGCATTGACGAGGTCGGAGTTGAGATTCATCACATGTTGAAACTGGGTTCCAGAGTGAAACATTCGTTCGGCGATGCTCCAGTAGGAGTCCCCTTGTTTGGCTATGTAAGGAATGACAACGTCAGCGGCTTGTTGCGCCACCCGGATACTCGAGAGCGGTGCATCAGGGGCTAAAGTGGCTGCCGCGGCGATCGGAGTCAAACCGATCATCGCCACGGCTAAAGCGGCGAGAGAAGATGCGGCTTGCCGCAGATTCCATGGCGATATAAAGAAGCCCTGGCGGGTCTCAGGATTCATTGTTGTCATTTGCTGATTCAACGTCTTAATTGTCTTTTCGCTTTCAGCGTCAAAAGCAATAGCGTAGGTGTTAACTTGCGTTTCCTGAACCATGTTTAAGAACCCTGTGGGACCAAAAGCGCCCGCTTTTTTTAGATCCTTGTAAACGTGTTTTTCTTTGTCAAAAAAGCCCCAAGCATCTCTCACATTGTTTTCCGCCATGGCCGATTCAATCAGACGCACGGCTTTCTTGGCTTGTCCCGGTTCATAAGCAATGTTCCCCAGCTTCAAGAAGTGAAAATCATTGAGCCTGAAGAACGGTGCAAAGCCCAGCAATGGTGTTAGCCAGGCCGGGATGTACCATTTGAGCCTTCGGAATTTCCAATATTGTTTGGGAGCATAGACAGAGGCGATGACCTGGCCATTTTCTTCCCAGACATAGTGATCATCTGATGGTTTAAACGATTCAGAATTAAAGTCTGTGAACCAAAAGCCTTTATATGTTTGTTGCTGCAATTCAAGAATCCGCTCCTTGTCGGCGGCTGTGGCTCTACGCATTTGCGGGGCTTTGCGAGGTCTCAAGAGAGAGATTGAGCCTGTATGGGAGGTCCCGACTTGCGTAAAACGACGGCCTTCAAATTCTGCTTTCTGAATGTTTCCAATTGAAGGCGTGTTGTCGTCTTCAATATTGGCGTAAGCGATCCCTCGCGCCTGATCCCCGCCTAGGATCTCTTTATATTCCGCTAGATTTCTTTTAATCATGTCGCTCGCCACATCCTGGCCGCGGACGGCTGGATCCACCGTCATCCAACTTTGATAGATGGCAGGTATTTGTTCGCCATTGATCTTGACGTCGTTGCGATGGAAATAGCGATAGGCGAGCAATCGGCCTTGGTCGTCGCGGAGTTCTCTGTGGTAGATGGAGTCTATGTGATCTGGGAACATGGCGGCATCGACGACCGTGTATTCGGCTCCTTTGCCGCCTTCACCCCAAAGCGTACGCTTTAGCAGACTTATCGAATCTCTCGTGAGGCCATCGGGTGTTTGATAGGTGGCGGTTTGCGGGTCGAAATTGAATTTTTCTCCGGGCTTAAAGTACGGGGGTCGTACGCCGGCTAAGACGAAAGTAATTTGGTTGTAGGTATGATCATCATCGACGGCTGGAAGATCATGA
>JAYWEN010000270.1:0-4388 GCA_043779245.1 Elusimicrobiota bacterium
TGAAGATCAACCAATCATGTGGCTTGCGCTCTTAGCCAAACCTGGATCAAAGACCAGCCTTCTCGATCTCTGCCGCTACATCAATGATCATTTGAAAGACGACATATCCATGACACCGGGAGTCGGCAGTTTGCGCTTTGGCGGTTACGTCGAACCCAATCTCCGCATTTGGCTCGATTCCAACAAAATGGCGGCACGCGAAGTCACTGTGGAGGACGTCTTAGACGGCATCAAAACCGAGCATGCCGATGTGCCTTCGGGATACATTGATAACGGCCCGAAGGAATTCAATGTGCGTGTGTATGGGGAAGCCTACACCGCCGAAGAATTTTCCAAACTCATTATCCCGAATCGCGTGCGAGGCGGAGCACGTTACCGAGCGTTCAAGTTTGGAGATGTCGGCACCATCGAAGACGGCCTGAACGACATTCGACGCATTTCGCGCGTGAATGGAAATCCCGCGGTCGGCCTCGGAATCATCAAGCAACGCGGAACCAACGCGGTACAAGTAGCCGAAAATGTCAAGAAGCGCATGCAGGAACTCAAGCCACTGTTGCCGAAAGGCATGGACATCGAACTCCTTACCGTTTTCGACACGACAGAATTCATTAAAGATTCCGTTAAAGAATTGGAAACCCAACTCATCCGCTCGGTCATCCTGACCTCGTTGGTATGCTTCCTTTTCTTAGGTTCGTGGAGCGCCACCCTTAACGTTCTCTTAGCCATTCCCACATCCATCATGGGAACGTTTATTGCGCTCTACTTCTTCGGCTTTACAATTAACAGCTTTACGATGTTGGGCCTCTCACTCGTGATCGGCATTATTGTCGACGATGCCATTATGGTTCTCGAAAATATCACGCGCTACGCCGAGGAGGGCATGACGAAGGTCCACGCGTCCCTTGTCGGGGCCAGGGAAATTACCTCTGCCGCGCTAGCTGCCTCAATCGCCATTCTCGCCATTTTCATGCCAGTTATTTTCATGCAAGGTATCGTCGGGAAATTCTTCTTTCAATTCGGTATCACCATTTCGGTGGCCGTGATGATTTCGCTACTCGAAGCGTTAACCATTGCTCCTATGCGAACCTCGCAGTTTTTGGCCGTCGGCAACAACAATTTTATTACGCGCCACACCGACGCGTATATGAATACGCTGAAAAATCACTACCGAAAAGCCCTCGCCGGGTGCTTGGAACGACCAAAGTCCATCGTGGCCGTGTCCTTGGCGTTTTTTATCGGCTCGATGTTCCTGGGAAAATTTATTAAGAAGGAATTTATTCCCTCTCAGGATCAAAACCGTTTCTTAGCGACCATAACCTTGCCGCTGGGGGTGTCGCTTGACTACACGGATCAAATGTCTAAAGAGCATTTTGAACCGTGGCTTTTAAAACAGCCGGAGATGAATCAATACTTTGCGTCCGTCGGAGGTTTCCAGGGCGGCGCCGTCAACTCAGAAACAATTTTCATCACGATGAAACATCCCGAAGAGCGTGAAAAGATTCCAGACACCCCCAATGATTCGCTCACTTACAAGATCAAACATCTGTTGCATCTCGACCGTCACCGCGCGACACAGGCGGAGTTTATGGCGAAAGTCCGAAAAGAATTCAGTCAGGTGCCTGGCGTTTCTCGCTGTTCAATCCTCGACTTTTCGCAGACGGGCTTCTCCGCGCAGCGCGGTTATCCTGTTCAATTCATGCTTCAGGGGCCGGAATGGGATAAGCTGGCCGAACTCGGCGCGACCATGCGCCAAAAAATGAAAGAGTCAGGGATGATGGTTGACGTCGACACGGACTACAACCCGGGCATGCCGGAAATTCAAGTCCATCCCAATCGCGAAAAAGCCAATGCCAAAGGCGTTAGTTCCCTTTCGATCGGAAGTACGGTCAATGCCATGTTCGGCGGCTTGAAAACCGGGAAATTCACCAGCCGAGGAAAACGCTACGACGTTCGCGTGCGGTTAGCGGGTCCTGACCGCACCAAACCTCAGGATTTTTCACGAGTTTGGCTGCGCAACAGTTTTGGTGAAGTGGTCCGACTCTCTGATGTCGTGGATTATGAAACCAAACCGGCGCTTTTCACCATCAGTCGATACAATCGCCAGCGCTCAATTTCCATCTTCGCCAATCCCGCCAAAGGCGTTTCTCAACAAGAGGCGCTCGACAAAGTCCATCAGATCGCCAAGGAAATGCTCCCGGCGGACTACAATGTCGTGGAATCTGGAAACTCCCAACTCCTGAAAGAAACGTCGAACAGCCTTATGTTCACCTTTATCCTTGGTCTCTTCGTCGCCTACATGGTTCTGGCCACGCAGTTCAACAGTTTTATCCATCCCGTAACAGTGCTTCTGGCTCTGCCTTTCAGTTTGACTGGGGCTTTTATAGCGCTTATGTTGATGGGGCAAACCTTGAACCTTTACAGCGGTATCGGCCTGATTCTTCTGGCCGGTATCGTGAAAAAGAATTCGATCTTGCTCGTGGACTTTACCAACGAACGCAGGAAACTAGGCGGGTTGAGCGTACGCGAGGCTCTATTGGAAGCTTGTCCTATCCGGCTCCGTCCGATTCTCATGACCTCGGTCGCAACGATTGCAGGAGCCTTGCCCGAAGCGATGGCGAGGGGCGCCGGTTCAGAACTCATCGTCCCTATGGCTGTCACGGTCATTGGCGGCGTATTCGTGTCGACGATATTAACCCTTTTTGTCGTGCCATGCTTTTATGAACTCGCGTCCACCTTTGAAAATCACAGCCACGACGCCGAGGTCACGGAAGCTCTTGGCTTGTTAGGAGAAGCCCCATCCTCACACGCCGCCAACGGACACCGGGGACCTTTGCATGCTCCTGCGCAGCCTTAAATTAATCGCTGGAAGACTGCAGGCGTACTTCACAAATATCTGATAGGCTAGATCGTGATCCTCACAAAATCCGTCCGGACCTTTCTCCCCTTTGCGCTGGCCGTCTCGATCGCTGCCGCCGTGGGTGGGTCATTAACCGAAATGTCCGTTCACACGTGGTATCCTCGCCTCATAAAACCCAGCTGGACACCTCCGGATTCCATTTTTGGTCCTGTATGGATGGTCCTTTACGCCGCCATGGCTCTGGCGGCTTGGCTCATCTACAGGAAAGAAGGCTGGCAACGCGCCCAAGGGCCGCTGACGCTGTGGGGCATCCAACTGATTTTGAACGCGTTCTGGCCAGGTTGTTTTTTTGCGCTGCGCAATCCGCGGCTTGGGACACTCGAAATCGCCGCCCTACTCATCATGGTGTTGGCCACAACGTGGGCGTTTTATCGTCGAGATAAAACAGCAGGATTTCTCATGCTACCTTATTGCGTCTGGGGCACCTACGCCACGGCTCTCACGTTTACGATTTGGCGCCTTAACCTGAGGTAGCGTCGCCGCTCTTGGCTATGAAAGAAAAACGTCTCTCACCTGTCGAATGGAAGTCATTCTTGGGGTTTGCCGTCGCGCTGACGATCCTTCTGGGGATCAGCGCCCTTGCGATCCGTTTTTTAAAGCAATCCAAAGCCGCTGAACGATGGATTGAGCATACACACGACGTGATTGATCGCCTAGAATCCTGTCAAATGGCGGATCGCGAAATGGAATCCACAGCTCGATCTTTTGTGCTAAGCGGCCAAACGGTGTCTCTCAAGAAGTATCTCCAGAGTGTCGCTCGACTTCAAGAGTCGATCAAGGCCGTAGAGCGCCTGACCGCGGACAACCCGATTCAACAAAAGCGCATTGAAAGAGAACTGCGTCCGCTCGTCTCCCAGCGATTGGCCCTATCGACGCGGGTGATTGATACGAGGCATCGTATGGGTCAACAAGCGGCCATTGCAATTCTCTTCGAGCACAAAGTCCTCCAGCTGATTGCCGACATTCATCAAGTGGTGGCTCGCATGCAAACAGAGGAGCGCAACATCCTTCGCATTCGCATGATTCAACAAGCCGAAAGCTCAAAAAATCTCCATGCCTCCTTTATGCTCGGCTCTGGCGTTGCGATTGTTTTTTTAGCGATCGCAAGCATCCTCATCCACAAAGATCACTTGGCGCGATACGAGATTGAACAAGACTTGCGCAAGAGCGAAACAAGTCTCAAGCGACAAACCGAAGAGTTGCGTGCGATAAATAAAGAGCTGGAGTCCTTTAGCTATTCGGTGTCCCATGATCTACGTGCCCCCTTGCGCGGAATCGAAGGATTCAGCGAACTGATTCGCGATAACTACAAGGACCGGCTGGATGCTGAGGGACAAGGGTACTTTGAACGCGTATCGTCGGCTGCCCGCCGGATGGGAATTCTGATCGATGAGATTTTGAATCTTTCTCGGATTGCCCGTACGCCTCTCGAAAAGCAAGATATCGATTTGGCGATCATTGCAAATGACAT
>JAYWEN010000271.1:0-3703 GCA_043779245.1 Elusimicrobiota bacterium
TTGAGAGGCGATGGCTGTGCAGGGATAAATCGCATCAGCAACCCCCAAACGACACAGGGTTCCAAAGAGCTGTTTGGGTTGGATGGATTCAATCGCCAAGGGCCGCCCATCAGGATTGTATTTAAAGATTTGCATTTGACCCGCCTGGAGCAACCAGACTGAACTTGCCGCTTCGCCTTCGTTATAAACCACATCGCCTTTGGCATGGTGGACGGTTTGCGAGATCAGAGCTAGGCGTTCTACTTCTTCCGGGGGAAGTTTGGAGAAAGGCTCTACTTTCAATAAGAATTCAGAAAGACTATTCATGGGTCGAGGCTCCTTGTTGTTGAAGTTTCTTAACCATCGCTGGACTCAAGTAGACATTCCCCAGAGCGACCTGCCGCAATGCAAACAGGATTTGGTCCGGCGATTCCGATTTCATCAAATAGCCACGCGCTCCACGTTGGAGACTTTTCTCCGCATAAAATACTTCGGGATACATCGATAACATGAGGACGGGAATCTTTAAAACAGCGCTGTCCAGCTTGGCGATTAAATCGAGCCCGGATTCCTTACCTAATTCCAAATCGACAACGGCAACATCGGGCATTGTGCTGCGAATTCCTTCCAATCCTTGCTCAACGGTTGCGGCTTCGCCGCAAACTGAAAGATCCGTTTCGAAGTCTATGAGCTTGCGCAATCCCTCTCGGGTCCGGGCATGGTCATCTAGGATAAAGACTTTTGTTTTCTCGTTCATCATGGTGTCTGTAAGAAGAATACAACGGGGGGAACATTTTAAGAATCGGACAAAAAGATGAAAATGGTCCCCGACAATTAACGGGGAAAAGGATCGGGGAATCCTCCGAGGTGACTAGGAGCCGGGACGGTGGATTTTACTGCGGTTGGTTACGGGCAAAAGCAATCGCGTATTGCGAAAGTTCAGCAGCGTTATCGAGACCCAGCTTGGTTTTTATCTGCTCACGGTATGTTTCGATTGTTTTAACGCTCAAGTGAAGTGCCTCAGCAATGGCGGCCGGTTTTAAACCTTTGCCCGAAAGTTGAAAAACTTCTAGTTCACGGTTGCTCAGGACATCCATAGGAGATGCGGTGGCGTCGGGGGCGGAAAGTTTGTCCAGCATGCGTTCAGACATTGAAGGGCTGAGGTACGTCTTTCCCTGCGCGACTCGCCGCAGCGCGGTAATAACCGTCTCGCTAGGTTCGTGTTTCATCACATACCCTTTAGCGCCCGCCCGCAACGCCCGTTCTGCATAAATCGTTTCCTCGAACATGGACATGACCAGAATGGATAGATGGGGTAGGCGTTGCTTTAAGTTTTTGATAAGTTCCAAACCGCCGACACCTTTGAGACCGAGGTCGATAAGCGCCAAGTCCGGCTTGCAAGCAGGAAGACGTTCCATCGCCTCCTGGGAATCCGATGCCTCGCCACACACTTCTAAATCCTTTTCGAGATCGATCAACTTCCGCATGCCTTCGCGAAGAACCCGATGGTCATCAACTAAAAAAACTTTTAGTTTTTTAATCATGGGATGTACACCGAACAGGAAACGATTGTCCCGCCTTCGTCCTCTCGACGGACATCAAAAGTCCCGCCGATGACATTGGCCCGGTAGCGCATCGTACGCAGGCCCAAACCTGAAACGTGTGATGTTAAGTCAGGGAGTCCAATCCCATCGTCTTTGACAGTCAATAGAACGTGTGAACCCGTCCGGCTAATCGAGACTGTGATGTGTTTGGCAAAACTATGCTTCACAGCGTTGTTCAGTGCCTCCTGGGATAGCCGATACAAATTTTCCGATTGCGCCCGGTCGGACAGCATCAGCGTGTCATCGCCTTTAAAGGAACAGTCAATCGTGCTGGACTCCTGCACATGGTCAACCAAATCCTTGAGACTGGTCCCAATGCCGCGCGATTCCAGGTCGGCCGCGTAGAGACCACGCGTAAGCCTGCGCAAATCCATTTTGGCTTCGTTGAGCAAATCTTCAATGTGAGCGGCTTCGGAAACATCCGGAGTGGTTCCAGCGCCCAGCTTCTTTTTCAAAATATTACACAAGAACGAAATGGCGAGTAATTGCTGACCCAAACTATCATGAAGATCCTGAGCAATCCGCTTTTGTTCCATTTCGGCCGCATGGAGTAACTCTTGTTCCATGCGTTTTTTCTCCGTGATGTCGTGGGTGATCGTGGCCGCACCCACGAGCACGCCTTCGGCATTGACCAGCGGAGAAATCGACAAGAGGACATGCAACGAACGTCCATCTTTGCGGAGCCGAACGGTCTCCAGCTGTCGAATGGCTTCATTCCGATGAATCTTTTCTCGGGTCGCCATGAACTCTTGCTCCCTGTCCGAGGGAATGAGCAGCATGACCTCTTTTCCAATGATTTCAGCAGCCGTATAGCCGTAGACTTTTTCAGCGCCGGGATTCCATGTTAGGATTTTATCGTCTGGAGTCAGCGTGATAATGGCGTCTTCGGAAGCCTGCACAATCGCGGCAAATTGCGAAAGACTCTCTGCCGACTTTTTGGCGACCGTCATATCCACAATGGATGCCAAGACGGTCATCCCTTCTGGAGTTTTTATGGGAACAAGGCCGATCTCTACAGGAATTTCTCGACCCGTCTTATGGCGGCCATACAGGTGGCGATCTTGTCCCATGGGGCGCGGTGCGGGAGCCGCCACAAAGCCGGCGCGATACTGGACATGACGCTCACGAATCGCCGCGGGAAGTAAGGTTTCGATGGATTGACCCAGGAGTTCGGACTGGGCGTAGCCGAAAATGCTTTCCGCTTTGGGGTTCACATGGATAATGTTGCCTAGGGCATCGACCGAGAGAATCCCGATCGGCGCATGGTCGACCATGAGTTTGAAATTCACGCTCATTTCCTGCGAGTCTTGAGGAGGAGTCATTACAAACAGGAGTATACCTTCTCTATGACGGTCGTCATAAACCTGGACGTCTATGAAATGTATTTTGAGAAAAGTAGCAGGGAAAATAGCCAGGTTGGCTGCGGAAGACACTGCCGGTTAGCTTATGGAGGGAAGTCATGAAAATAGTGAGAATTTTAGTGCCTGTAGACTTTTCAAAAGGGTCTGAGCTTGCGTTGCAATGGGCCGCGCTCTTGGCGGGAAAAACGCGCGGGACCACGATCTATCTGCTTCACGTGTCTCCTTCAAAAGTGGAACAGGAGGGACAAGGATTCGCGGGCATGGGTTATCTGATGGAAGAAGAGGAGGCCAAGAAAACGATGGAAAAATGGCTCAAGGAACTTCCAGGGGGTGTCGTAGGTTTTTCTCTTTTTGCCAAGGGTCGTATTCCGGAAATCATCGAAAAACTCTGTCTAGAAAAGTCGATCGACTTGGTGATCATGACCACGCGCGGTCGCCGAGGGATGCAGACACTTTTGCCTGACAGCAGCACTGAGGAGACCGTCCGGGTAGCGCCTTGCCCGGTTTTGGTCCTGCACCAAAACTCCAAAACGCCAGCCGGCAGGTAAGTCTGACCATGAGCACACACTCTCCGATGTTTGGTCCATGCGGTGCATGTCGTTCCAACGCGCTGCGGCGGCATCTCTGGCTGACATGGGAGGATTATGTTTTCGGGGTGATCACCCTGGCCGTTTTCCTTGCGCCAAGAGAGGCAGCCTTTTTCCATCTCTATACGGTCGGCGTCATCATTCTGATCGTTTCGCTGGCCTTCCGCCGTGG
>JAYWEN010000272.1:0-7874 GCA_043779245.1 Elusimicrobiota bacterium
GCCGCGATTCCGGTTCCAGTATCACGCACTTCGATGAGCACGTCCTGATGGTCCTGCTTACACACCACGTCTACCGATCCCTTTTCCGTCGCCTGCAGAGCGTTATCGACTAAATTCTCAATGATCTGCTCGAGAAGGCCTCGTTCACCGGCGATCAGCGGAGCCCCTTCGACTTGCACCGAGAGGTCTAAGTTCTTTTTGTCTGCTATGGGTTTCCAACGGTCGATCGAGAGGCGCGCTGTTTGTCCCACATCGATGGCATCCTGCGGCCGGCGACCTCGGAACCCTTCGGCGACGATGCGTCCGAATTCCGCCCAGTTTCTCAAGTGATGGGTGATACGCGTAATGGCGTTTTCTTCAATCGGCAGACTTCGCTGGGCGTCGGCGTAAAACTCGGTGGCATTTTTTTTGAGAATCGCAAAAGCCGCTTCCTTGGCATGCGCATCGGAGGTATCCTCTACATGCTTCAACTCTTTTTCAAATTCCTGCCACCACGCGGCGAGCCGCGTCGCGCGCCAGGTGATACGGCCTTTGAGCGCGTTCACATCGTTCTTCATGTCATGCGCGTCCTTGACCATATTGAGCGCTTCTTGATTGAGCACCATCGCCTGAGTTAAGAAGTTTTCCAATCGTTTGCGCAATGCTCGCAGAATACGCAGATCGTGGGCATTGAACGAATCGCCTGAACGTTTGGGACCTAAAATAACGATTCCTAACAATTCCTTCTCTTTATTGATCGGAAAGCAGGCCGCGCCCCCCACTTCCTGAAGGTTTTTCCATTCGCCACCTGACGTAAACTCCGGCGTTTCCCGCAAATTCTCAAGGGTCCAGAGCCGGCTCTCATGTCGGAGCCACTTTACGAGCGGAGCACTTTCGGGAAGTTCCGTGAGACCTTCGGACGCGTTCATCGCCTTTTTGGGAGTCCCTCGAAAGACCATCTCGACGTAGCTCTGACGTCCCGGATCGTGCATGAACACTCTCACTTGCTCTAGCTGAGCCACTTCGACTAAGCGAGCGATCAGAAATTCCAACATCTCACGTAGATTTGTGAACTCCAAGAGATCATTGGGGAGCTCTCTCAAAGTTTCGAGGTAGGCGTAGCGATTGGCGAAGAAAAAGCGATCGAGAAAGGGCTGTAGGCTGCGACGCAAAGGGTCGTAAATAAACATGACCCCCAATCCCATTGCGGTGATAGAAAGCAAAAGAGCGATTCGAGGATGAGTCACCACGAACGGAAATCCAACGGCCGCGCTCGCGGCCGCGAGCAGCAAGGCCGTAGCGGCTCTTAGAATAATACTGCGGAGGAATAACCGCAGATTCATGGCTTAGTGTGCTCGCGGCGAGGCGTCTGATTTCCGCGCTACGACGACGTTGTATTCGCCGCAGAGAACTTCTTTGGACATGTAGCGCTTGAAAATATCGCGATAGAGAGATTCTTGGGGCTTCCCTTTGTACCGTAAGCGGAAGGCCCGGCTGTAACGCATTTTGGCAAACGGGTAAATGAGGTAGTACAAAAACTGACTCACCGGTCGAAGCTTGTAGGGATGCAGCTGCTCGATCGTGAGTCCAGAAAAACGCAAAAAGGCTTCCAATCGTTGGAACGGAATTAAATTGATGTGGCTCATGAAGAGATTGGGAAGATCCGATCGAATGGGGCCAGGAGGATTGTCGTGGCTTCCTGTCAGCAAAAAGAGAAGTCGATTCTGCAGACACGACACGTTTGGAGTCGTCAGAAAAAGCCGGCCGGAAGGTTTTAAAACGCGCGAACATTCCCGCAAGAAGCGAAACGAATTTTCCGTATGTTCGATGCCTTCAATCGACACGATGTAATCAAACGAAGCATCGGCATAGGGAAACGTTCCGCCCATGTCAAACGACGCATAGTCCACACCGGACAGAACGTGAAGTGAAGGATCAATTTCCGCCGCGATGGCTTTAAATCCATTCTGAGACGCCTTCTGGGCAAAATACCCTGGTCCCGACGGAACATCCAGCAGCGAGCCTGGCTTATGATCTTTAAGCAGCTCCCACACCAAATCGTGAAGATTTGGATTGTGTTTGACCGGCAAGGATTTCAGCTGGGGAGCGTCGGCAGTGACCATGAGTGACATGGTAACTAAAATTACTTAATGACGACTAGCTTGCCTTTTGCTGTTTGTTGGGTCGAGGGGTTCTCTAGACGATAAAGATAGACCCAGCTTGCGACGCGTTCTCCATCCATATTCGTAAGATCCCACTGAACATTTTCCCCCAGAGTGGAATAAAGCTCTTTGACGAGGCGCGCGTCAGCCGTATAGACACGGATGTGTGTGTCAGGCGCAAGCGCCGTGAAGGTGATAAATGCGTTGGCCATCGTCGATTTCCACGGTACGGGGTAGGCATGCGCACCACTGATTTCCTCGGCGGCCCCTGGCGCGAGCACACTCACGACACCTGAATCACTTGCTGAATCCATTTGAGCCGTTACCGTGATAGTCCGGATAGGACTGAGAACTGAAAGGACACCGAGAGAGGTCATGGAGCCACCCGATGAAGCGCCCCAGTGAGGCGCACTGGCGATGGGCTTTCCAAACTGATCTTTTCCCGTCGCTGTGAAGGGAAGCGTTTCACCCAGATGTATCTTTGCTCGTTTCGGCGTCACCGACACGGAAGCGGCTCGCGGGAGAACCTGCACGAGAAGCAATTCGCTCGGGCGGGATAAATTCGTGACAGTATCTGTGATCGTTGCGCTAAAGGTGTAAGTTCCGACATCCGTAAAGGTAACCCGAGTGGATTTGGCGGTGTGAGAATTATTATCTCCTGCGAACGTTACAGTCGCCGTCGATGGACCGACCAGCGTCCAGTGATACGAGAGACTGGATTCTCCGCCCGCGCTTGCGGTCGCACCTTCGATGTTGAGCTGGCTGTAGGGGGTGTAAGTCGGGTTCGGATCTGCGGTTGGGCCGCTTGCGATAGTGGGCGGAACCGGTGTTCCCGGAGGTGCCACCGTTATGGCAGCAAGTCCGACGACCGTCCGTCCTCCTGTGACATTCGTTGCGGTCACGAAGTAACCACCATCGGTGTTTCCTGCCGTGAAGAGACCGGAAGCACTCATCGTATGAGCCCCCGTGGGATTGAGCGCCGAGTCGACGACAGCCCACGTCACTGGGTCGAGCGAAATCGATTGGCCATTCTGATCGTACCCGACGGCACGGAATTGTTGAGTGTCGCCATGCAGCACGATCATGTTCTGAGGAATGATATCGATGCGGTCCAGCACCGGCGTCGGTTGGGAACAAACGCTTGGATTGCCTGCATAGCTAAACGCAGGGATGCTGACGGGCGTTGCATTATCCAAGGCCGAGTTCCCGGAGCGACTGAGGGCAGTCACGGTAGCGGTGTAGGTTTTCGTCGGAACAAGGCCTGTGAACTCGACGGTCAGCGTTTCATAAGGCAATCCCGTCAATGAGGACACCGTCGTTGTATTGAGGAGTGTCGCGGACTCAAAAAGTTTAACGGAGTAGATGCTCCCTCCGGGATTGGCAAGGACGGGGTCGGCAGAATTTTTAAACGTCAGCTGGGCGTCGGTGCAACCAATCGATTTCGCCGTTAAGGGTCCGGGCGCTGTGGGCCGCGTCCAGACCGTAAAATTCCCAGGCAGAACAGCGGGATTCAGTTGTTCCGTCAAGGTGTACGACGTATTCGGGATGAGGTTCACGTTGTTATCGGTCTGGGTGATGGCGAGCGATTGGCTGCCAGGGTATGCGACCGTTTTCGCGGCTGCTGAAATGCCGCTTCGAATAAGCGATTCCTGCCACGTGGTAAAAGTATCTCCGTCAGGGTTGGACACGCGCGCGGTAATCCTTTGATCCGTGATGTCCGACGGAGCAGGCTGCAAGAAAGTCGCCGTCGGCTGGATGGAGACATCGTTGACGGAATTGGTCTGAGCGCAGAAATTGTCCCCGAGACTGCTATTGGTCATTTGGCATTCGTTATGCATGAGGCCGTAAGTTCCCGGTGCCGTGCAGGTAAATCGATAGCTTGTGCCTGTCGAACCCGCCGCCACGCAGGTGCCGGTGTCGACCTGGATATCCGTAGACACGACGCCGTAATCACAGGCCACCGTGATACTGGCACCAGGTTTTGCTGTGGCTGGAGTTGCACTCCCTGAGACAAAAGTCACGGCATTACAGGGTGGAGGAGGCGGGGGCGCCGCAAGATTAAACCCGTACACCACTACTCGGTTGTTATGTGTGTCACTCACGAAAATTCGGCTATTGGCGAAATCGATTGCGACACCGGATGGGGTGGCCAGACCGTTTTGTGTGGCTCCGGCAGAGCCACCATTTTCCTGCCAGCCGCCATGCCCCGTCCATCCGTCCCCCCATTTCGGTTGACCCATGAGATAGGTCGCTTCCATATTGTCGACAATCGCGCCAGACATATCGAAGACCATTACGCGACTGCTCGTTTGATCGGCGACAAACAACCGTTGGTTTATGCTGTCATAAAGGATTCCATACGAATGATCAAGACCGTTTTGGGTGGGAGCGAACATACCCGCTCCGCCATTAATCATGCAGGTCGTAAGATCTTTTTCACCCAGAACATGCGTCGCGGCTTTGCCATTGGAGAGGGCTCCTTCATAGATCAGCACGCGGTCGCCGAGGTAATCAGCCACAAATATGCGTCGATGACCAGAATCGGAATCAAACGCCACGCCTACAGGATTAAAGAGTGAGTTTGCCGAGCAATAACCGCCCGTCGTCGTAAAATCTGGAGCTCCCAACACGAAGCTTGCCAGCATGTTCGTCGTCGGATTGGCGACCGAGAATATCATCACGCGGTTGTTGTTTTGATCAGGAACATAGAGAAGCTGCGACGAAGGTTCATAGGCTAAATCGAGTGGCGCTGAGAGTGAGCGTTGCGAGGTCGGCCAGAGGGTTTGTGTCACGAAATCGGATTGACCCAGCACGACCGAAGCCAGCATGTTGTCCGTTACAACGTGAACGTCAAACATCAACACACGGTTGTTGTTGTAATCCGACACGTATAACCGCTCATTGACAGAATCGTATGCGACACCTGCGGGCTCGGAAAACCCACGGGCCGTGGGTGTGACTGAACCGCCATTGGGTTGATTGTTCGTGAAATTGGATTGGCCAAGGACATTCGCGGCGGCCATTCCGTCGGAGATAGTCGCCGTATTGTAAACGAGTACCCGGTTATTTCCGGAATCAGCCACAAACAGCCGTCCATGAACCGCATCATAAGCGGGATTCCCGAAAGCCGATCGCATGCCTGTTTGCGAGGTAAGGCCTGCGGGCGCACCGTGGCCTGACGTAAAATTCGGTTGACCTAAAACGTTGTTGGCATTGGGCGCTGAATAGACGGCCCAAACAGCTTCGGTCAGGGAGATCGACATCGCCAGCGCGAGTGCGAAATGACGACGAGGGTTATTGAATATCACAACGATCCACCTGTCGGCGCTTTGACCGCTGGTTTCATGACGTTCGCCACGCTGTCCGTGCCATCCAACTCGAGAAGTTGAACCAATTCCGAAATTTCACCAGGGTCATTGTCAGGCTTACCCGAATTGACACCCGGAATCAATCGGAAAGTTTTGGTGTTCTTCACGTAGCTTTCGTCTTTCTCAAATCCGGCCATTGCCAATTTAATAAGCGGGCGTGTAGGCCGATAACCGGGTTCGAGTTCAATCAGCGTGTTGAAGAGGAGCACGGCTTCGCTGTAATGGCCGAGTTTGAGCGCTTGCTTGCCTTGTCGCAAAATCCGACGTTCTTCGGGGCTCAATAACGGACGAATCGCGCCAAAACGGTAGGTCATCTCATACCGGTGAGATAAACCGAGCTCGCCGAATTGGCTGTAGGCATAATCGAATGACAAATCTCGAATGCGGATTCCCATTCCGAGACGAATTCCATTACTTTCCGTGTGGTTGCCTGCATACCCGGCGCGAAGGGCGAACATGGGAATCAGCCAATATTCTGTCCCCGCGTAAATGGATCCTTTATTGTCACGCACTTTGCTGTAGTCCATCGACATATTCAGTTTGCGATTGGCCATTTGGACAGCGGCGACGCCGATGCGCGCCTCGGTCGGAAAGGGGTCCGTTTCATGAATAAATTTAAGTCCTGTTCCAAGGTTGCGAATGGTCGCGCCCGCGCGGAGCGTGCCGCCTTTTACTTCCTTGGGATAGATCAGATTCAAACCGAGGTCGGAAGCAAACCCGGTCGCTGATACGTCGGCGAGGGAGGCCCGGACGCCTTTGGCATTGAATCCGGCTGACCAATTTTCTCCCAGCCAGGCGCCCGTTAGCGTAGCGACGCCGCTATTTGCATTTACGTTTCCCGTAGGGTTGTTGTTCACGTCATAACCGTTGATCTGTCCGAAAGTTAAATAGGAAAGGCTTGCCCCGATCGCGCCATTCTCAAGCGGGGTGGCAACCGCTGCTTGGCTATGGGCCATCTCTTGGATATTTTGGTTGTACATAAAGGAAGCTTGGCTTTGATTAATGAGAGCTAGTCCTGCGGGGTTCCAGAAGATACTCGAAACATCATCCGCTTGGGCGGTATAGGCCTCGCCCATCGCAATCGCGCGGGCGCCGAAAGGTAGGTTGAGGATGTTTGCGCCTGTGGTTCCTGGACCTGAAGCCGTGGAAGGATTCGCGTAGGAGATGGTCAGGGCAAATACCGCACCCCAAATACAAAGCTCTGCAACCGATCCCCTCCTCAAGGTTTTCATGCACTCTAGGTATGCGCTTCGAAAGTTACGGCTGTGTTACGAAACGAGACAAAGTGGCTATTACGAAACCTTTAAGAAACATTCATAAAAACATAAAGACTTGTTAACTTTTGAGACGGGGAAAAAGACACAGTACTCGAGAGTCCAAGTTCGGTGTTTAACACACCCTGCCGGAAGCCGATCTAAAAAGCGTGGTTCCCAAAAACCATCGACGATCCGACCTGCAAACTTCTGCGAGCAACGGTTTGTCATGCGGAATGTTGGGGCTTCCCGATCCCGCCGAGCACGCGCGAGTGAGATAGGTTGCGGTCATTCGAGCCGCCATCGCAGGCCCCACTTGGCTGACCGCCTTTGGATCAAACCCGCATAGATCAAACGACCTTCTTCTATTTTATTTTCGGATTTTGATCGCCAAATAGATGACGGGAGCTTTTACATCCTTAAACCAATGCGGTTCTCCGTGCGGAATGACGACAATGTCGCCTGGCCTAAGATGACGAGACTCGCCGCCGTTAATCTGTGTGCCGCGGATTTCATGAGGCTCTACCGTTACCGGATCCAGAACGGTACCCCCTGTCACGAGTGTGGCTTCCCCTTCCAGCATGTGAAAAATATCGGTCTCGAGGGCATGCACTTCGACTTTGCCCGGATTCTCTCGTCGCGCGGTATGAACTTGGTAGACGCCGGCATTGTGCAGAACGCCCCCTTTCAGGAATCCCGCATCGACTTCAGCTTTTAAAAAATGGGTCGTCACGTTAGTTTCCCCGCTTAATCTCAAATATTTTTTCGATGGCTTGGCGGCGATAGTCAAAAATTTGGTCTAGCGATCGACGCACGTACAGAGCATGCGCAAAGTCTCCGACCAAACCCCATCCCACGCTGTAACGGACGCGGTCGCGCACCAAGGTTCCGGCCAATTGTTCCTCAAACCGGTGCGTGTGATGCCACACCTTGTAAGGCCCTTTTTCCTGCTCATCGACGAACTCGTACGGCGGATTGAAGGAGGTAATTTTGGTGGTCCAGTGCTTCGTCACGCCGAACACCCGGATCGTATATTGGATGCGAGCACCTGTATGCATCGGCACAGGCGAAGGCGTCTGAACTTTAAAGTGTAACCAGGGCGGCGTGATTCG
>JAYWEN010000273.1:0-3509 GCA_043779245.1 Elusimicrobiota bacterium
GTTTAACAAACTGTTTAATACGGGGTCTCTTCAAAAAGGGGGAATTCCCCAGTTCTCGAGCATCCGAGAGATATCTAGATCCGATGTCAATTTTGGTGATCATAATCTTCATATGGATCTGTCGGCTCTTGAATCCTCGAAACCCGATAAGTTCATCCCGGAAGAAGTTCGTGTTCTAAACCGCTTTATTCATCGAGAGATTCATCACGGTTTGGGGGATCATACAGTGGCTTTAGTGGAGGCACGCTTTTATTTTGAATTAACGGGAGATCTTAAACCGGCTATCGCTTTGTGCGCGAGATCCGGCGAGACTGTAACCCGGACCTGGCGTAAAGAGATGAATCGTCGCATAGAAGCCCATGAGAGCTTTTCTCCGGACCCGGTGTTGTGTGCATTGTTTGCTCGGTTAAAGGAAGCCGGCGGAGACGGAAAAACGGTGCAAGTGTTGGGTTACCTAACACCACAAGTTCTTAAGGCGCTTAGAGACAAATTGGAAAAAGATCCACAGCTGGTTGCTCAAAAGGACAGAATTAAAGAGCTTTTCGATGAGGAAATTCAAGTTTATCAGTGGTTGTTTGAGCGGTTTAAAACCGAACGTTTAAATCAGGCGATCATCGATCTCGAGAAGGGATCAACCCAAGGGCAATGGCCTGTTGATCCGTCAAAATTAATTAAGGCTATTCATCGTAAAGAAACCGCGGAGCATTTGCTGGAAATAGTTATTGAGCTGCGTAAAGGCCTCGTGAGCTATTTGGCGGGAGATCCCGATTACACACTTTATGCCAGTGTCCCCGGCTACGAACAGAGTCATGGAATTTGGAACTACCGTGATTTTAATACGGCGGATCCAGTATTTCTGGCATACCAAATGGATGAGTTTCTCAAAGTGTTTGAGCTGGAATTTATCAGGAAAAGTGAAGAAAACCTGAAGGCGCCTTCCGACAGTCCGTATCTCGAAAGAGCAGCGAGGCTTTTGTCCTCATTGATATCCATCATGGAAATGACGGGACTGCCAAACCAACGCTTACTTCATGTGCGGGAATTGCTTAAATCGGAAACCCTTAATCCTGGCAGGCTGGAATTAATTTGCTCTAAAATTTATCAGACGGTCCAAGGCTGGAATTTCAGAATGGACAGAGAATATGGACCCTGGATTGTCGCATTGAGCGAGCTAGTGCCATTCGTTGATATCAAAACCGAAATACGCAATGGTTTAGGTACCAGAACCCCCGAGGAGTTTGAAATGAAGCGAGGGAATCTTCGAATTTATCTGGAAGGAAGAATCCTCAGAGAAAACTGGGCATTGTTCCGTTTGATGGGGCTGAGTTCTGCGGTGATGGCGAAACTGCGCGAATTTAAGCATGGGCCTAAAGCGGCGAGAGTCATGATAGAAATCCTTCCCACAACCGTCGGCGTTGGACAGGATCCCACCATCCCTTCTATTGAAGACGGAGCTGAGAAAGGGACAAATCTAAAAATTATTTCTGGAAAAATGGATGTGCCACCGGGCGTTCTGTATCCCATAGGGTTAAGCCATGACCAGATTGCCTCGAGAATCCAGAGGGATCTGGAAGAGGTGAACGCACGAATCATAAAGGAAAATCTTTCGACCCACTTTGGCGGTGGTTTTGGAAATAATCAAAACCCCACCCTTTTTGCTGTGCGAATTGCGGCTATTTTCGATGCCCCTGGACAATTGCCAACGGTGACAAACATCGGGGTGACGCGGGGTAACGTTAGGAACCTGGCGAATCGAATTGGTCGCTGGGCGGCCTGGGATTCCTATCGACGTTTTCTGGAAGAGTATGGTACCTCCGTGCTAGGCATTCATCGGTCTAAATTTACGCAACTTATGGATCAATTCAAAGCGGATAAAGCCAAAGCGGAAGGGAAAGATGTCTACTCGGTAAGTAAAAAAGATTTTTCAGCCGAACAAATGGAATCTTTGGCCGCTGCTTATGAAAGGATTCTTGGAGTAAAAAATATTCCAAAAACGCCCATGCAGCAACTTAATAAAGTGCTGCGAGCCTTGGAGCAGGCGATGACTATCCCTCATGTCAACGAGTGGAGAAGGCGCAATAACATGCTTCAGGAAACCGGGACGACTCTCGTCCTGCAAGCTATGGTTCACGGGAACTATTCCTTAGATCGAGAAAATGAAACTCGAGGTTCTGCCAAAAGCACCAGTGTGACTTCCGGGGCAGGGGTTGCGATGTCTCCTTTACGACCTTGGGATCCCTCTCGCGGTTCCTTTGCCGCTTTATCACAAGGGTTCGATATTGCTGATGGTGTCGTGACCCCGAAAACTCTCATAGCGCTACAGCGAGATATGCCTGAAGTTTATGCTGAACTCGATGGCGACCTGCGCTACTATTCGATGCTGTATGGTGGACCGATACACATTGAGTATACGGTGCAAAATGGGAAATTGTGGGGTCTGCAATTGCGGTCCGTCTCTGAGAGTGGAATGCCGGTTCAATTCACAACGGAGGCATTGGAATCGGCCGTATTATTGGTCGATGGTTATGCACTCGGAATTCCAGGGGCAGTCAAAGGCCCATTAATTAGCATCTCTCGTTTGGAACCTAAATCTCCCAATTATGATCATGAATTTCTCGCAAAGTTGCGAACCCAAATCATGGCTGCGAGAAAAAAACTTCCACCCGATTTGGCTCATCGCTACGGCCTGATCGTCTATACTCGAGAAGCGACTCCGGATTTGGCAATGTATTTAGACTCTCGTAATCTTGTTGTTGGGTTCATTGCTGAAGTGGGCGGAACGGGATCCCATTCTGATGAAATCGCAACGACGCTGGGACTGACGGCTGTGGGAGGCATCGGTGCTGGGGATAAAGATCGCATTGTTATCGGGACGACTACCGGAGCAGATGCGCGAGCGGTTTCTTTTGTATTCACTCGGAATGGTTTTATTAGTCAAATTGCGGAGGGAAAAACTATTTCCATTTCGAATGGAGAGGGAGATGAGCCAGACGCTGGAGGAATTTACGAAGGCGATCTTGCCTTTGATCAGCCTTCGAACACAAAAGTGTCTGCGGTTCCTGTCTCGATGGATCTTAACCGAAGTCCTTATGATTTTATTTCTTCATTTCCATTATCGTCCGAATTTCTACAAGCTTTGCTCTCTTCGATTCTTTCGGTGCTGGCATCGTTGTCCGAGATACATTTGGAAATAAGTCAATTGCTCTGGTTGTTCTTTGCTCCCTTGAATCAAATCCCCGATTACGCAGGGATTTTGGCCCAGTTGAGACTTTTGGCTTCTCAATGGACACCCTCCAATTCAGTGCTGCGTTCCGAAGATGTGAAACATTTGCTGGAAATAATCTCTCAGTCTTTGAAGAAAATACCTGCACTTGTACCAAACTCTCAAATTGTGCAAGAGGCCGCTTGATTAAATTACCTATGAAAACGGCTCAGTTTGGCGCTCGCTTTTTGGCTTGTCTCCTGACGCTTGCGCTCATATCCCAGCAGGTGGTGAGTGCCACTTTGTC
>JAYWEN010000274.1:0-1586 GCA_043779245.1 Elusimicrobiota bacterium
CATTTCAATCGCGCAGCAGGCCAGTCCAAACGTGAGCGGCCAGATACTCGATTTACGCGCCCAATTGACGAAGCTGTCAGCCGTCGTCAAAAAGAGCGATCCGCCGGGCAGATGTTCAACGACGAGCGGTCCTTTGTCCAGCAATATTCCCATCTATCGCTCCCACTTCAGGGCGCCGCGGCGCCATGTATAAATCAGACCAAAAAATAACACTCCAATAAAAACGATCATGCTACCAAACCCCTGCCAACCCAGGTCCCGAAAAATAATCGCCCAGGGATAAAGGTAAAGCGATTCCACGTCGAACACGACAAAGAGCAACGCAAAAATGTAAAAGTTGATGTCCATCGGAACATACGGCGTTCCGATCGGTTCCATCCCGCACTCATAGGCGATCTTCTGTCGCTCGTCATTACTCTTGAAACGCAAAAGAGGCGAAAGGATCAGCAGGTTCGCAATCGCAAACCCAGCGCCAAACACCACAAATAATAAAACGTTTCCGTATTGCGCTAACATTATTTAATTCCCTCGAACAATTGTACCACGCCGAAAGAAAGGGGCGTATGCGTGACCTGTTTAAAACCAGCTTTTTGCAGCAGAGAAATCACTTCTTGAGGTTCATAAAACGAACGGATCGTGTTTTCCAAATAACCTTTCGGCCATCGCTCGCCACAGACCATTTGACCTATTAAAGGAATGCCAAATTGCAAATGAGCCTGGTGGCCTAAGCGCGAAAGGGCGGACTTAGGTCGACCGAAATCCATATGAAGAACTTTCCCCCCTTCGCGAAGCACACGGAGGTTCTCCGCGAAGGCCGCATCCAAACATCCGCGCAGATTACGCAGCGCAAATGCCGATGTAATGCATTCAAAAGAACGGTCGGAGAACGGCAGCTTGTCAGCCGAACCGTTCATCCATTTAATTCGGCCTTCCTTATCTTTCTCACGAGCTTTTACAAGCATCCGCTCGGAGAAATCCAACCCCACCACACTATGCCCGGCATGGGCCGCGAGAAACGCGACATCGCCCGTCCCGGTCGCAATATCCAACACGCGACCTGTTTGAGGGATGCGCTTCAACAGCGTACGACGCCAATGGTGATGAAGTCCTAGGCTTGCCCAGGCATTGAACCGATCGTAATCCGACGCGATGCGATCGAACATCGACCGGATATTGCTTCCGGTCGCTGGTGCGGCAACGGCTGTTGGCATGGGTTCGCTCGGCTTCTTATTGGAGGTCTTCAGCTCCGAGGGTTTTTTTCGAGGCATCGGCTTTCACCTTTTCAACGGAAGCGTTCACAATCTGTGTGACTCGGGCGGACAACGCATCTAAATAATCACCACCGGTACGTAAGCCGGCTTCTTTGACCATTTTCTTAACTTTGCTGACGACAACGAGTGTTTCTGCCATGTGTAGGATCCTCCGGTTTGAGATAAATTAGGACGTTAAAAGAGTGCTCAATATAGCGTACCACGCCTCGGTTGTCAAATTACCGGTTTAATGAGCGCGGTTTCCACAAATGGATTCTTGTCATCTTCCCGCCACCAAGCTTTGGCCTCTTTAAATTTCCCCCCATGCACAGAGGC
>JAYWEN010000275.1:0-5645 GCA_043779245.1 Elusimicrobiota bacterium
GGCTGACGCCCGTGGACTGCTGCTGTTGCGCGGCTGAGGTGTTCAGATCGTGGCCAGTCACCGAGTTATTTGCGTCGACGACATGCTGTACACGCACGCGGTCCGCAATACCAGTTTTTTTAAGAACGTTTTGAGCCAACGGCGTGGTGAGGCTCGAGTCGATCATGCTGACAATTTGTTTGGTGTAGAGCGAGTTGCGCTCTTGAGGCGTCAAGTTCTCTATATCGGTCTGCGTGGCGCGCGCGAGCACCTTTTCTTGACTCAACGTCGGATTCGCGGCCGAGGTCAAGCGTGGTTTAATTTGGTCCACCGGGGCATAATCGATGTTCAGGGTGATCGTGTCGTTGATATTCAAGCGACTTCCCCCCGAAGAACCGGCGACGCCGCTAACCGTATCGACGGCTTGGATTTGCGATTCGGCGGCCCCGCGCACGTAGGGCGTGTTCACGACCGTTTCACCGGCGACCTCGGATCGAATATCGTAGCGCGCCTGTTGAATGTCGAATTGCAAGCCGAGATAGCTAATCTTGCCTTCGGGTATATCTAGCCCTCCGTCGACTCGAAGTTTGTCACTCGGACCTTTGAGTTTCAGTTTTCCCACCACACTGGCTTGGACGAGCTCATTTTCGAACCAGGCACCGTCTTGAAAAAGCAAGTCCACATCCCAGGTGATGCGTCGAAACCATTCGAGAATCGCGGGGTTAGGAGGGTTTTTATGGGAGGGTGGAAAGGTGAAATGACCATTGGAGAAAATACCCAGTCCGCTGAAAACCGGAGCGTCGGCCGGCCCAACTAAGGAAACCTTTCCTCGAACGTCGGTTTTGGAGGCCGTGGTTAAAAATTGGAAGCGCTTGGCGAGCGGACTCTCGGGAATCGCAAGTTCAGGCACTTGGACTTCAAGCCCTCGCGCGGAGACGACTTCGAGGGTGAGATCGTATCTTGAGGGTTGGAAGCCGGAGAGCGTGATGGTTCCTGTTCCCTTAAACTCGCCATTCCCAGACTTTCCGTGCAGATCGCGAACGATGATCTTATCACCCTCAAAATCCACATGCAGCCCGGCGTCGCGCAGCTGGCGAAAATAATGCGCGCCGAGAATCTCACCGTTTATGATGTGGATCGAACCCCGCAGCGACGGCTCTTCGAGAGTTCCCTTGATCTGGATCAGACCTTCGATCGGGCCTTTAGCACGCTTCACTTCCTGGGAGAGGGACTGCAGTAGACTTAAATTGGAATCTCGGAGACGAAGCGAAAAATCGATGGGATGGGTTTCAGAGGATGTCTTTGTCTTCGAAAGAAGCGGAAAGACTCCGGAGCCTTCCAAATTGTACCGACCCGAGTCGCTGAGCACGAGCTTCGTGAACGTGATGCGCGTGTCCTGCCAGCTGAAGGCTGCAGATCCAGAATTATACGCCAGCCCCAGCACCGTTCCATGATCGAGGCTCACTTTGCCGTCGACGTGCGGATGTATGGAGTCCCCAGTGCCATGAACCTGTACATCCGCGGCTCCGCTTAACGGATAGGGGAATCCAGAGAGCTCGCCTAAAATTCCCATGTCCAATTTTTGGCCCGTCATTTGAAAATCCCACAAAGTCGGGCCAATATCGCCAGAGAGCTGCAGGCCTTGCCGGTCTTTTCCTGAGATATAGAAATCTGTGAATTTTAGTTGCGGTGCTTTGTGAAAATCGATAGCGCCCGTTACGAGCGAAGGCCCGGTCGTCGGTTTAGGAAATTTCAAGTTGCTGTTAAAATAATCGACTAGGACGAGTCCCTCTTCCAATTCGTAATCGTTAATAAAAAGAGAATGTGTGTGAGCCCTGGATTGGATGGCGAAGCCGTCGGGTTTGATCTGCCACGTTCCATCCAGGTCGAGTCCCCCGAAAAGCGTGAAAATCCCCAGATGCAGGTTGCGGATTTCTGTCCCCACCTTAAGCCGTGCCGGCTGTCCGGTCGCAAACTCCACGAAACTCCCAGGCTGGAAGCGAACGAGTTCTTCGGCCGTTTTGGCTTGTCCCTCCGTCAGAGTTAAATGCGATACGCTGGGTGATCCTTGGACGGGAGCCAGCGTAAGGTCCATGTTGAGCTGTTCAAGTTTAAAAGGATGCTCGCTTTCGGGCGAGTACACAATGGGACTCGCGTCGAGGTGTCCATTCCAGCTCAAACCGGACAGGGGACCTGATAGCGTGAGCGTCGCGCTCGACGTCCCTTCGAGCGACTTCGGAAAGTGTAGGCTTTCGCCGAGAGGCTTGAGATTAAATCCGTGCAATTTGAGCGTGCCCTGCGCCAGAGAATCCGGCGAAAGAAAACCAGTGAACTGGAAATCACCTCCGGCCGCTAGCCAACCGTTGACCTTGAGCGGCTTGATTCCTCCATGGTCCCATGTTCCCTGGAGATCGGCTTTGTACATAAACGCTCGCCACTGTCCCTGGTCTAAATGGAGGTCCAGTTTTCCTACGGGTTGATCTTGGGTGCCTGTGAGATCAAACGTGCCGCTCAGAAGTCCCTGCAAGTCCTCAGTCGCGGTCGGCCAGAGAAGCGGCTGCCATTCTTTTAACGAGACGTGGTCAGCTGTCACGTGGGCGGACCACACGGGCGGTTGCTTTCCCAAGAGCAACGTTCCTTTTGATGACCAATGCTTTCCCCAATGAGTTTCCGACCAAGCCAATTCCTGGGTGTTCCAATGAACTTCGGTATCGAGTGGATCGACTGGCTTGTTCTTGAGCATCGGGCGGAGAGATTGAATTCGCGCGGTGCCATTCCATCCCTTTTGATCACTCACAGATCCCGAAATCACGAGCGGCAAATCCCACGCCGACGCCGCGGCCGAATGGAGATCGCCTTGGCCTTTGATGACGATCTTCTTTGGCGAAGCGGCGTTTTTCTGCCACGTGCCGGTTCCGGACCCGCGCAACGAAGCGAGAGCTGTGTCAGCGGATAGTTCATGGATAAACAATTCCTCGGGTTTCAAATCGAAGCGCACGGCCGCTTGCTTGATTTTCCATTGACCGAGCGTGGCATTCTGCAGTTTTATGTTTCCCTTCCCGGCCCAGTCGTCGCGGTGTTGAATCGTCAGTTTTCCATCGATCGTTCCCTCAGTGATCCAGGGTTTTGAGTTCCAGGCGCTCAAAAGAACTGCAGGGGCTTGCTTAAAGAGAAGATCCAAGGACCATTGGCGAGGTTCAGAAAACTCGGACATGGCTTGTCCTTCGACACCCGACTCCAAGTGAAAGGTCGCAACGTCCAATTTCGTCTTGGTCCAAAAAAGTTGAGCGGTGGCTTTTCCAAGCGCTTGATTTTCAATCGAGAGGTTTGGACTTTGAACGGTCGCTTTCAAAAGCGGATTGTCTATTGTGCCGCTGAGACGCGCATGCCCATTTAGGAGACCGTCGATCGCCAAGCGATCTGACGGCAAAAAGGGCAGATCTCCAGGGAAAGCGATTTTCCCCACATCGATTGTTCCTTCGATGCGACGATTGGTTCCCCACAGCTCTCCGTCAGCAGTGATAAATCCCCCGCTCGGCAGATAAATTTCAAGACGTTCGACGGATAGAGCTTTTTCGGAACGGGTTCCGTTGAGCGCAAAACGGAAATGCGTTTTATCCGACATCGCTTGGGCTTGGAAATGATCGGGAGTGACTTCAAAATCTCCGCGTGCATCACCAATCGAAGACTTTCCCCACTCGAGTCCCGTCATCCACCAAGCGCCGGCTAAGCGCCAATCATCGAACGGACCTTTTAACGCGCAAGAGGCATTTAACTTTCCATTGGGAGTTTTAATCCCACGACTTTCTCCTATAGTCGATAGTGAAATATTTTCCGCGGTGATGGCGAGGTCGCTACCCGTCGAGGCGAGGTATCCCTTAGCCGCGAGTCGGCCGCCCAGAAGATCCACCGTATTTTGGAGTAACTCCCAGTGATCATTGACGAAGCGTGTTTGAATCACGGCATTTCGATAGGGCCACAATCCAATGCGCCCTGTCGCTAACTGGCCGTTCAATGTGATCTGAGGGTGTGCGCGGTCGCCTGTAAACCTTAAATCGGCGTTGCCCGTTCCTTCGACCCATGGCGTTTTAAAACTGAACGCCTGCGTCGTAACAGCGTTTTTTTCATAGTGCAACGCTCCCGATAAATCGATAAATTCGCCGCGATCCGACAGAGTGCTCGATGGCGATGTGAATGCTAGCGATATATGATCCAGAAAGCGCAGCCAATCATCTCCCTTCTCCGGCCATTGATGTCCGCTGGCTTTTCCTTCGAAATCGAAATGTCCACGTGCTGTCCAGGCGCTAGGAAAAAATGCCCGGTGGAGAAATGTGTGAGCCATCACGAGGCAATTATTTGTGTCCCCTTGATTAATGTAAAGCTGAGCGTTCCACCGACGCCCCAGGCTTGCCATTTGGAATCGAAGGGACTTGGCATCTTGAACACCACCGCGAATGGCAAAATTTGTTTTTGGGCCCCGGATGCGAAACGCGCCCTGCGCTTGGTAGAGCGTCCATGCTTTGTGCGGTGCTTGCGGATCGAGCCATTGCAGCGTGCCCCCTTCCCAAGCCAGCGTAAACCAAGGAGGCAACGCGGACCCGGATCGATGGGCAGACGCATGCTTGGCGAGTGTTTCCTTCGAGAGGCGCAGCCAAGGATTTTCGACGGTGATCAGACCAATGGCCTCATAGGCTTTGCGATGGAAAA
Source organism: Elusimicrobiota bacterium (assembly GCA_043779245.1). Taxonomy (GTDB): domain Bacteria; phylum Elusimicrobiota; class Elusimicrobia; order 2-01-FULL-59-12; family 2-01-FULL-59-12; genus JANLWZ01. The sequence continues at coordinate 4,687 of JAYWEN010000275.1, forward strand.
TGGCGCGAGGAAGATCGATTAAACTAAGAGTGAGTTCAATCTGGCTGGCTTGGAAAATGGGTTGTGAGGGCGTTTCGGGCTCGTTCACTCGAACGTTTACAAGTCGTATGCGGTGGAAAAAAGAGAGCGTCAGGGTGTCGATATGGACGCGGGTGTTGGTCGCACGGCTCGCGGTGTCCTCCAAATAGGCCCGCACGCGCGGTTCCCAAGAAAAAAAATATCCCTGAGAGAGGAACTGAGACAGGCCTACCGTACCGACGAGCAGCACGACGATGAGTGCCATACGTTTCACGGCTCAAGTATAACTTTTAGAGGCTGACGGAGAGAGACCTCAGGGGCATAAAAATCCCCGATTCTGTTGACCCACAGAATCGGGGAGACTAGAACTTACTGTTTAACGGTTTTCGCGACCGGCTGTGAGTTGAACGTCAATTTCTTTTCATCGGCGTCAAAGTCGACGTAGATGGTGCAGGGCGCGCTGAAGCGTTTGGCAAGAATTTCGCTCGCCATCGAGTCTTCAATGAGCCGCTGAATGGTGCGCTGCAGAGGTCGCGCGCCATAATGTGGGTCAAAACCCTTTTCTAGGAGATGATTTTTGGCTTCATCCGTGAGCGTGATGGTAAAGCCCTGAATCTTGAGCTTTTCTTCTACGCGGTGGAGCATGAGTTCCAAGATCTTCTTCATATCTTCTTTGGAAAGCGCATGGAAGAAAATAATATCGTCGATACGGTTTAGGAATTCTGGATTGAAGGCGCGTTTGACCTCCTCCATCACGGTATCCTTCATGGATTGATAATCCCGTTTAACGTCTTCTTCCACGAGGAATCCGAGTGACTTCCCTTTGGAAATCAGCCGCGCGCCCACGTTCGACGTCATGATCACGACGGTATTCTTAAAGTTCACTTTGTGCCCCAGGTTATCCGTCAATTGCCCGTCATCGAGAACCTGAAGTAGGATAT